>CAVKFX010000050.1:0-9437 GCA_963655625.1 uncultured Eubacteriales bacterium
CACCGCGACATGTGCGTGGGGAAAAATACCTCTCAGGCTGCCAGTGTGGAATTTTTGCGCTCCGCGCAAAAATTATGCGCGCAGCAGGCTGCAAGCCTTCTCAAAAAAATGAGAACTCATTTTTTTGAATTTTAGTAATCCAAATTCACCGCATATTTCGCCTTCTGCTCAATGAACTCCTTCCGGGGCTCCACCTTCTCGCCCATAAGCACCGTAAAGGTGGCATCGGCGGCCACGGCGTCGTCCAGGGTGATGCGGCGCAGAGTCCGCTTCTCCGGGTCCATAGTAGTCTCCCACAGCTCGTGGGGATTCATCTCGCCCAGGCCCTTGAAGCGGCTGATGTCCACCTTGGCGTCCGGGTTATCCCCCCGGAGCAGGGCGGAGACCGCGTCCCGCTCCTCATCGGAGTAGGCGACCCGGGTCTGCTTTCCCCGGCTCAGCTTGTAAAGCGGCGGCACCGCCGAATACACATACCCGTTCTCGATAAGCGGCCGCATGAAGCGGAAGAAAAAGGTCAGCAGCAGCGTGCGGATGTGCGCGCCGTCCACATCGGCATCGGCCATGATGATGATTTTGTGATAGCGGAGCTTGTCCGCGTCGAACTCGTCGCCGATGCCCGCCCCCAGGGCGGTGATGACCGGCTGGAGCTTGTCGTTTCCGTAGACCTTATCCGCCCGGGCCTTTTCCACGTTGAGCATCTTGCCCCACAGGGGGAGGATGGCCTGGAACCGGGAGTCGCGCCCCTGGGTGGCGGAGCCGCCTGCGGAGTCGCCCTCCACGATGTAAAGCTCTGTCAGCTCCGGGTTATTTTCATTGCAGTCCCGGAGCTTATCGGGCATGGCCGCTCCGCCTAAGGCCGTCTTGCGCCGGATGGATTCCCGGGCCTTCCGGGCGGCCTCCCGGGCGCGGTTGGCGGTGAGGGCCTTGTCCAAAATGGTCCTGGCCACCGCCGGGTGCTCCTCCAAATACACCGAGAGCTGGTCGGATACGATGCTGTCAACCAGGGTGCGGATGTAGGCGTTTCCCAGCTTGTCCTTGGTCTGCCCCTCGAACTGGGCCTCCGTCAGCTTCACGGAGATCACCGCCGCGATGCCCTCCCGGCAATCCTCGCCGGAGACCTTGTCGTCCCCGTCCTTGAGCATCCCGTATTTGGTGCCGTAGGCGTTCAGCACCCGGGTCAGCGCCGCCTTGAAGCCGGTCTCGTGCATGCCGCCGCCGGGGGTGTGGATGTCGTTGGCAAAGGAGACCAGGGTCTCGTTGTAGCCGTCGTTATATTGCAGGGCGATCTCCGCCGTGGAGTCCCCCTTGGCGCCGGAGAGGTAGATGACCTCCTGGTGCAGGGGGGTCTTGTTGCGGTTGAGATAGGTCACATACTCCCGTATGCCCCCCTCGTAGCACATGGTCTCCCCCTGCTCGCTGCCGGGCCGGGCATCGGTGATGGTGATGCGCAGGCCCGCGTTCAAAAACGCCTGCTCCCGCATACGGGTGTGGAGAATTTCATAGTCGTACACCAGGGTGTCGAACATCTCCGGGTCGGGCTTGAAGGTGACGGTGGTGCCGGTGTGGTCTGTGTCGCCGATGATCTTCATCTCCTGAGTGATGTCGCCCCGGGAGAACTTCATCTCGTAAATGTGGCCGTTTTTGTGTACCTGCACCTCCAGCCACTCCGACAGGGCGTTCACCACCGACGCGCCCACGCCGTGGAGGCCGCCGGAGACCTTATAGCCCCCGCCGCCGAACTTGCCGCCGGCGTGCAGGATGGTAAAGACCACCTCCAGGGCGGGCTTGCCCGTCTGGGGCTGGATGTCCACGGGGATGCCGCGGCCGTTGTCGGTGACGGTGATGGTGTCGCCGGGGTTTATGGTCACGGTGATGTCCGTGCAGTACCCGGCCAGGGCCTCGTCAATGGCGTTGTCCACGATCTCGTACACCAGGTGGTGCAGGCCCGAGGAGGAGGTGGAGCCGATATACATACCCGGCCGCTTGCGCACGGCCTCCAGGCCCTCCAGCACTTGGATCTCCGAGGCATCATATTCCGTATCCACGGCGATGACTTTTTCCAGTTCTGACATAAATCCGATTCCTTTCTCAAGGGAAGAAGATCTTCCGCTGTATTTAAAAAACAAAAACGGGGGTGGAAACGATGTGGAGCGGCGAGGCGAGGTGGGGAGCGAGCTGAGCGCTGCCGGTGGCAGATGAAGCGAAGCGAGCGAGTGGCCGCGGTCAAAATTGGGGGCGCCCGCCGCAAGGCAGCGCAGAAATTTTGGGCACCGCAACAGGGTCATCGCCCCCTACGAAGCTCTATTGAAAACCCGTGTGTAGGGGCCGATGCCTATATCGGCCCGGTGGCACCGATTTTCAAATCGTGCGTAGGTGGCGTACTCTCACGCCGCCGCATGTGCGGTATTTATCGGGCGGCGGGCTGGGGGCAGCCCGCCCTACGGAGTTCTATCAGTAAACGGCCCGAACCGGACCCTAACCGCACCCCGGCAAGCCGCACGGGCCCTGCCCTGCAAAAATCATACTGTAGGGCGGCACCCATGTGTGCCGCCGCACACCGCACTTGTTGCAAAGTGTCATTGCGAGGGCGCACCGCGCCTGTGGCAATCCGTTCCCCTTTGGATTCATGCAAGGGGATTACGGATTCCCACGACCAGTGTGCGCACTGGTCTCGGAATGACATGGGTTTTCATATTAGCCCGCTGCGCCTACTCCCCCTTACTCCGCTTCTGCAGCGTCTGGGGATTCAGCTGCGAAATATACACGATCTGCCTGTGATACGGGTGGTCGCACACCAAAAATGACTTTGGGATGTCCTCCGTCACCGGCACCACCACGCCCTCTCGCTCCGCTTTTTCCAAAAATTCCCGGGTGCGGCCCGACTGGGAGGTAATGTCCAGGTCAAAAATGCCGATGATCCGCTTTTCCGGGATCATGGCATTCTGCCCGATATGCAGGTAACTCACAATAGCACCTCCCCGTTTTGGATGTGAAACAGCCGCCCCGCCTGCAGGCGGTCCAGCCGGTCGTTTTCGCAGCAGGTGATGAACACCTGGCCGCCGGAAATGCGATTTAATACATACTCCTGCCGCCTGGGGTCCAGCTCCGACAGCACATCATCCAGCAGCATCACCGGGTACTCCCCCACGGCGCTGCGGTGGATCTCCCGATCGGCCAGCTTCAGGGACAGCGCCGCCGTGCGCACCTGCCCCTGGGAGCAAAACTGCCGTGCGCTCCGTCCGTTGATCTCCACCAGGAAGTCATCCTTATGGGGCCCCGACAGGCACAGCCCGGAGGCAAGCTCCGCGCTGTAATGGCTCTCCTGGTGTTCCCGCAGATTTTGGGCTATCTCCTCCGTTTTGGCGAAGGGGTCCAATACGGTTTTCACCGTCTCGTATCGCAATTTTAATTCTTCCCGGCCGCCGCTGCAGTCCCCGTGGGCCGGGGCGGCATAGCCGTCCAATGCCCGGCAATACCGGGCCCGATAATGAATGAGGATGGCCCCCACCCGGCACATGCGCTCGTTGAAGTCCGGCAGCATAGAAAGCAGGCCCGGGTTTTCCTCCCGGTCCCGCAGGATGCGGGTCTTGTGCTCATGGAGCCGGTGATATTCGGCCAGAGCCTGGGCGTACCGGGGCCGCAGCTGGCACAGGGACTGGTCCATGAACTTCCGCCGGGCCGCCGCCCCCTCCCGGATAAGAAACAGGTCCTCCGGGCAGAAAAACACCGTGTGCAGCACATCGGACAGCTCCGCGGCGTTTTTGGCGGGCACACCGTTGACGGTCATCTTCCGCCGCCGACCGACCTGTAGGGTGATGTCCGTAACAAACTCCCGCTCCCGTGCGATGATCTCCCCGGTGATGCGGGCCTGCTGGCTATCGAAGGCGATGAGTTCCCGGTCCGTACGGGTCCGGGGGGACTTGCCGCAGGAGAGGTAGACCATGGCCTCCAGCAGGTTGGTCTTTCCCTGGGCGTTCTCCCCGTGGATGACATTGCAGGCGGGGTCAAAGGCCAGTTCCTGCTCCCGATAGTTGCGAAAGCCGCTGACCGTCAGCTTATTGATCCGCATAGGCAACGCCCAGGAGCAGGCCGTGATAGTCCACCCTGTCGCCGGGGCGGATCTTCCGGCCCCGCTGGGTGCAGGTTTCGCCGTTCACCAGCACCTCGCCCTCCTGTATCCGGATCTTGGCCTCGCCGCCGGTAGATACTGCGTCCGACAGCTTCAGCAGGTCCTGTAATTTAATGTATTCCGTTGTAATGGTCACGATTTTCATGTTTTCCTCTCCTTATGCCTTCAGCCGCACCGGCAGCACCATGTAAAGGAAGCTGTCGCCGCCGTCCACGGCCGTCAGCACGCAGGGACTGATGCCGGTGTTCAGCTCCATGACCACCTGGTCCGCCGGGGCAAAGCGCAGGGCGTCCATGAGATAGCGGTTGTTAAAGCCGATCTCCAACCCCTGGCCGTCCCCGTCCACGGGGCACACGTCCGTAGCCTCGCCGTTGCCGGTCTTGGCGGACATGGTGATGCAGCCGCTGCCCATAATGCAGCGGACAGGACTTTTCAGCTTCTCGCTGATAACCACGCTCACCCGGTCCAGGCTGCTGAGCATGGTCTTACTGTCCACGGTGAGGCGGATGGGATTGTTCCGGGGGATGGCGTTCTTATAGTCCAAAAATTCCCCCTCTAACTTCCGGCAGATGAGCTGAGTAGAGCCGGTCTCAAAGAGCAGATGACGCTTTCCCAGCATCACGGTGATGGCCTCCTCGCTGTCCTCGCAGATTTTCTCCACCTCGTTTAATGCGCTGCCGGGGCATACGAACCGGAAGGCGCCGCCCTCCAGCTGCTCTATCTTCTCCCGCCGCAGGGCCAGGCGGAACCCGTCCACGGACACCACCGTCACCCCGTCGATGCCCACCTCAAAGAGGGAGCCCGTGTGGATGGGGCGGTTTTCGTTGGTGGAAACGGCGAAGGAGGTCTGGTTGATCATAGCCTTCAGGATCCCCTGCTGCACGGTCATGGAGTAGTCGCTCTCCACCTCGGGCATTTCCGGGTAATCGTCGGCGGACAGGCCGAGAATTTCAAACCGCGCATCTCCGCAGGTGAGGGTGACCATGAATTTCTCATCCGCGGAAAAGACGATGACGTCGTCGGGCATTTTCCGAATGATGTCGCCAAACAGCCGGGAATTAAGCACAATGCGCCCGCCCTCCCGGATGTCGGCCTCCAGCCGGGTGCGGATGCCCGTCTGCATGTTGTAGCCGGACAGGGTCAGTACGTCCGTCCCCTCCAGCAGCAGCCCCTCTAAGGCGGGGATGGAGCTTTTGGTGGCCACGGTGCGGGAGGCGGTATTCACGGCGAGCTGCAGCAGCGCCTTTTCGCAGGAGAATTTCAGCATCTGGATCATCCTTTCTTTTTTTCCGAAAGATTCCGCGCATATTTTATGCGCACAGAACATAAGCTAAGTATTTTTTAGTAACAGTAGTCGTAGGGAAAACCATTGTGGAAAAACTGCGCAAAGCCGCGAAACGGCTCACTTTTTTCTCCACATGGGGAATGGGAAAATATCCACAGGTTTCCACGGATATTTGGCCGAAACCGGCAAGAAGCCCCTTTTCCACAGAAAGTTCACAAGCTATGTGGATAATTCAGCCCCGGGTGCTGTTATTGATATTGGTGGTGATCTGCTTCACGGTCTCGGCAAAGGCCGGGTCGGAGCGCATCTGCTTTTCCACCTTATCCAGGGAGTGCAGCACCGTGGTGTGATCCCGGTCGCCGAACTCCTTGCCGATGTCCACTAAGTTCATGCAGATCATCCGCCGCATGAGGTACATGGCAATCTGCCGGGCGTTGACCACTTCCCTGCCCCGGCTCTGACCCCGGAGTACATCCTCGTCGATGTGGTAGGTGGAGCAGATGTAGTTCACCACCGCCTGGGCCGTGGGGATGTACTCGTTGTTTTTCTTGATCATGTCCCGGATGGCCTTGAGGATGTCCTCCTGGCTCATGGTGCTGCCCATGAGGTCGTAATAGGCTAATATTTTGTTCAGGGTGCCCTCGATCTGCCGGACGTTGGCGGTGACGTTCTCCGCAATGAGGTCGGACACCGGATCCGACAGCTTCACCCCCAGCATGGCGGACTTGTTTTTCACGATGGCAAGCCGCGTTTCGTAATCCGGGGGCGTCACGTCCACCATCAGGCCCCACTCAAAGCGGGTGCGCAGCCGGTCCTCTAACTTGGTCATCTCCCGGGGCGGCCGGTCGGAGGTGAGTACGATCTGCTTGCCGGCCTCGTACAGGGAGTTAAAGGTGTGGAAGAACTCCTCCTGGGTCTGCTCCTTACCGGCGATGAACTGCACGTCGTCCACCAGCAGCAGCGTCGCCTGGCGGTACTTCTCCCGGAACTCGGCGTTTTTGCCCTCCCGGATGGAGGCCACCAGCTCGTTGGTAAAGTCGTCGCCCTTGATGTAAACCACCTTGGCGTCCGGGTAGTTCTGCTTCAGCCCGTGGGCGATGGCGTAGAGCAGATGGGTCTTGCCCAGGCCGGAGTCCCCGTAGATGAACAGGGGGTTGTAGTTCACGCCCGGCCTGTCGGACACGGCGTGGGCGGCGGCGTAGGCCAGCTTGTTGCTGGGCCCCACTACATAGGTCTCGAAGGTGAACGTCCCGGAGTCCTCTAAGTCCCCCGGATAGTCGGGCCCCACGCCGTGGTAGGCGGACAGCTGGTCGTCGTTGAGGATCTTGATCTCAAAATCCGTGGAAAACAGCTCCCGCAGGGCGTCCCGGATATAGGGCAGAAATCGGGCCTCGATGGTTTTCTTCTTAAATTCGTTGCCGCAGTGCAGCACGAAAGCAGAATCCTCCATAGTGACCACGTCCACCTCGTCAAACCAGGTGTTAATGGTGGTGGGGGCCAGCTGCTGTGACATCTGCTGCAGCACGCTGCCCCATACATCGGTCAGTGAATTCAAAGTGATAGCTCCCCTTTCCCAAAAACAAATTCTATCTGTGGGGTAAATCCGGCCCGGCGTTGCTCCGTTTTATGCAACGCTGTGGAAAAATATTTCTGATCCAGGCCCTGTTCGCCGTCTCTTTGCGTTTGGGCGGCATACAGGCACCATAAGTGTATCATAAAAGTATAAAAAAGTCCACACTTATATATTAGATAATGTATAAATTTTTCCCCTCTCCGGGAAAACCCGCCCCCCGGAGGGCGAAATTTCTGTTGACAGGCCCTTTTTCATTATGTATAATGAACAAAGTGCCGCATTTTCGGCGCCTGACTTTTTCAACTGCGGGGCGGAGGTCACTTCGCCCGCCGTCGAGTAAGTGTGGCGGCCCGGTTGCCGCCGCCGGATTTTCTATGTAATGGAGGTGTCCTGCAATGTTCCGTACCTATCAGCCCAAGAAGCGCCAGCGCTCCAAGGTGCACGGCTTCCGCAAGAGAATGGCTACTGCCAACGGCCGCAAGGTTTTGGCTCGTCGCCGTGCCAAGGGTCGCGCTCGTCTGACCCTCTGAGGTCACGGAAGGTGCATCCGGCATAGCTCGTGAAAAACAGGGACGGTGGAAGGGAAAACTGCCGTCCCTATTCGTCTATGCAAACAGCGCTTGAAATACCGGGAGAAAACCATGAAAGCAGCCGTAACCGTCAAGGAAAATTACGAATTTCGCCGCATTTACCGCAAGGGCCGCTCCGCTGTGAGCCCCTATTTTGTGGTGTACTGCCTGAAGAATCGGGCCGGGGCCAGCCGCCTGGGCGTCACGGTGAGTAAGAAGCTGGGTCATGCGGTGGTGCGCAACCGGGTGCGCCGCCGGATCCGGGAGCTTTACCGCCTGAACCGGGATAAAATGCGCCCCGGGTGGGACGTGATTGTGGTGGGCCGTGGCCGCAGCGCCACAGGCCCCTATCAGAAGATGAACGACGCGTATCTGGACTGCCTGCGCCGGCTCTCCCTGCTGCGGGAGGACGAGGCATGAAAAAGGCATGCATGGCCGCTATCCGGTTTTATCAGCGGGAGATCTCTCCCCTGTTTCCCCCGCGCTGCCGCTATATCCCCACCTGCTCGGAGTACGCTCTGGAGGCGGTGGAAAAATACGGCGCCGTAAAGGGCGGTTTTTTGGCCGCCAAGCGCATATTACGGTGCAATCCCTTCCACAAAGGCGGGTATGATCCCGTTCCGTAACCATCGGCTTTTCCCAAGAACTAAACGGAGGAAAAAAATATGTTCGCACAAATCGGATATTATATCTGTGTGCCGTTTGCCTGGCTGACCCGGGTGTTTTATTCCCTCACCGGGTCCTACGGCCTGGCGCTGATCCTGTTCACCCTGGTGGTGAAGCTGGTGATCCTGCCCTTCCAGCTGAAGGGCAAGAAGAGCATGCTGCGCATGAACCGTATGCAGGGCAAGATGAAGGACATCCAGACCCGCTACGCCAATAATAAGCAGCGCCAGCAGGAGGAAATGGCCAACCTCTACGCCCAGGAGGGCGTGAACCCCATGTCCGGCTGTCTGTGGTCCTTCCTGCCCTTCCCCATTCTCATCGCCCTGTACGCCATCATCCGCCAGCCCCTGCGCTACCTCATGGGCCTCAGCGTGGAGACCATCAGCGCCATCACCGACGCGGCCACCAAGCTGGGCTACACCGTGGCAGAGGGGAGCCAGGCTGCGGCCTATGAGCAGATCTACCTGGCCAAGTTTGTCCATCAGAATTGGGAGAGCTTCCAGGGCCAGTTTGACGGGCTCATCAACCTGGACTATAACTTTCTGGGCATGGACCTGGCCAGCCAGGGCTCCACGCTCTTTAAGCAGATCACCACCGGCGGCTGGCCGGTCATCGGTGTGCTGCTGCTGCCGGTTATTGCCACGGCTCTGCAGTTCCTCATGACCCGCATCAGCATGAAGGCCAGCGGCAATACCGCCGGCAGCCAGGGCAAGATGATGATGTACCTCATGCCCCTGATGACCCTGTGGATGGGCTATATCCTGCCCGCCGCCCTGTGCGTGTACTGGATTGCCAACACCGCCTTTGCCACCATTCAGGAGCAGGTACTCAATAAGTACTTCAACAAGATTCTGGACCGGGAGGAAACGGACAAGGAAAAGGCCAAGCGCGAGGCCCGGGCCGCCAAGATGATGGCCTCCCGGGAGCGGATGCTGCAGCAGCAACAGCAGTATGAGAAGTCCAAGTCCGGCAATAACAATAATAAGAAAAAGAATCAAGCTGCCAAAAAGCCGGAGAAAAAGGCCGGCACCAATGAAAACGGCCGGGTGGGCCAGCGTCCCTATGCCCGCGGCCGCGCTTACAGCGAGCATCACTACGACGAATAAGGAGTTTTGTCATGCGTTATATTGATGTAACAGGCAAGACCGAGGAGGAGGCCGTCCGCAAGGCGTTGGAGCAGCTCCATCTGGAGCGGGATGACGTGTCCCTGGAGAT
>CAVKFX010000050.1:9447-18382 GCA_963655625.1 uncultured Eubacteriales bacterium
TGGAGCGTTCCAAGAGCGGATTTTTAGGCATCGGCAGCAGCCCGGCCAAGGTGCGGGTGCGCTACGAGCTGGACGTTGTGGACGAGCCGGAGGTCAAGACCCCGGCCCCCCAGGCAAAGCCCGCCGAAAGGAAGGCCGCCGAGAGTAAGCCTGTAGAAAAAAAGCCCGCCGAGAAGAGACCGGCGGAGAAGAAGCCTATGGAGAAAAAGCCCGAGGCCAAGCCCGTGGAAAAGCCGGCCGAGCCGGCTGCCCCCTCTGCCGCCGCCTGTGATAATGACAATGCCCGCCGTATCACGCAGTTCCTGGCGGGCCTGCTGGAACACATGGAGTGCAAGGCGGAGATCAAGGTGTACGAGGAAGAGAAGAACCGCTACAAGGTCATTCTGGAGGGCCAGCGCCTGGGTGCCCTCATCGGCCGCCGGGGCGAGACCCTGGATGCCATCCAGCAGCTGACCAACTATGCTGTGAACAGCGGCCGGGACAAGCGCCTTCGGATCCATGTGGACGCGGAGAATTACCGTGCCAAGCGGGAGCAGAGCCTGGAGAGCCTGGCCCATAAGGTGGCCGGCAAGGTACTCAAGTACCGCCGCAGCGTAACCCTGGAGCCCATGAACGCCTATGAGCGCCATGTGATCCACGCCGCCCTGCAGGATAAGGCGGGCGTCACCACCTATTCCGTGGGCACCGAGCCCAACCGCCGCGTAGTTGTAGCCTACGACCGGGGCAACCGGTAAAGTAAAGTTAAAAGCAGAAAAACAGACCGGGATCCCCGGTCTGTTTTTTTGCGCATCGAACGATCAAAAACCCCGTAGGGGCGGGGTTCTACCCCGCCCGCTTGTACCGCACCCCGGCAGGGCACACGGGCCCTGCCCTACAGGTTTTGCTTTTATATGGGAAACGGGCGGGGCAGAGCCCCGCCCTACATACATTTACAGAAATCCTTTGTAGGGCGGGCTGCCCCCAGCCCGCCGCCCGATACCCACTGCACCATTGCGGCGGCGTGGGGGCACGCCACCCTATGCACGATTTGAAAAACGGTGCAACCGGGCCGATGTAGGCATCGGCCCCTACGCAGGGGCCTTCGATATAACTCCGTAGGGGGCGATGACCCTGTTGCGGTGCCCAAAATTTCCGCGCTGCCTAACGGCGGACGCTTGAAATTTTGACCGCGGCCACTCGCTCGCCTCGCTTCATCTGCCACTGGCAGCGCTCAGCTCGCTCCCTACATCGCCCCGCCTGCACTGCACCTACCTGCCGTGCGTAGGGGCGGATGTCTCTGTCCGCCCGATGTACCGCATCCCATGTAAAAACCATGTCATTGCGAGGGCGCAATGCGTCCGCGGCGATCTGTTTTCCCATTCGGCGCACGAAAGCTTTCGTCACACGCCGAAAAACCGCCGTCCGTTTTCCCAGGTGGCCTGTTCCACCTCCTCCGGGGTCAGGCCCTTGATCTGGGCGATCTTCTCCGCCACAAAGCGCACATAGGACGAGTCGTTCCGCTCCCCCCGGTGGGGCACCGGTGTCAGATACGGCGCATCCGTCTCGATCATCAGCATAGAAAGGGGCACCGCGGCGATGACCTCCGGGGCCTTTTTCGCGTTTTTGAAGGTGGCCGCCCCGTTGAACGACAGCATCCACCCCATTTTCAGAAGCTCCCGGGCCATCTCCACAGACCCGGCAAAGCAGTGGAATACCCCCTTGACCCGGGGAAACTCCCGAACGATAGCCAGGGTGTCGGCGTGGGCGTCCCGGTCGTGGATGATAACGGGCAGCTGCAGCTCCTCCGCCAGGGCAAGCTGCCGGCGCAGCACCTCCTGCTGCAGCGCTTTGGGAGGATTTTGCGCCCAGTAATAGTCCAGGCCGATCTCCCCGATGGCCACCACCCTGGGATTTTTTGCCAAATTCCGCAGGGTGTCTATCTGCTCCGGCACAAAGTCGCCGCAGTTTTCCGGGTGGATGCCCACGGCGGCGTATACAAAGTCAAATTTTTCCGCCAGCGCCACCGCCATACGGGAGGAGGGCAGATCGCAGCCGGGGTTCACGATCAGGCCCACGTTTTTCTCCGGCATACTCGCCAGCAGGGCGTCCCGGTCGGCGTCAAAGCGCTCGTCGTCATAGTGGGCATGGGTGTCAAAGAGCATAGCCTCAGTCCTTGTGCAGCTGCGTGTCGGCGATGCAGTCGTCCTTGATGACCCGGAGACGCTTCATATGCTCCTGCTCCATGTGGACGCGCTGATGCTCGGCGGTGTCCCATTCCTCCAGCAGGAGAATTTCGTCCTCGTTCTGGCAGGAGAGGTAGTAGTCGTACCGCAGGCAGCCCTCCTCCTGACGGATGGCCGAGAGAATGCCGCCCTCCACGATGCGCCGCAGGAACTCCTCCCGGCGGCCGGGCTTGGCAAAGTAATTCACAGATAATTTCAGCATGTTAAACCTCCAATTCCAAATACACCGGGCAGTGGTCGCTGCCGAATATTTCGCTGCGGATGTCCGCCGCCTTCACCTTTTCCGCCAGCCGCGCCGACACGATGAAGTAGTCGATGCGCCACCCCACGTTCTTGTCCCGGGCGTGGAAGCGGTAGCTCCACCAGGAGTAGCGGTCCGTCACATCGCCGTGTATGTAGCGGAAGGTGTCCACGAAGCCCGCGTCCAAAAGCGCCGTCATTTTCTCCCGCTCCTGGTCGGTAAAGCCGGGGTTCTGGCGGTTGGTCTTGGGGTTTTTCAGGTCGATCTCCCGGTGGGCCACGTTCAGGTCGCCGCAGTACACCACGGGCTTTTTCCCGTCCAGCTGCCGGAGGTACTCCCGCAGATCATCCTCCCACTGCATCCGGTAGGAAAGGCGCCTGAGCCCATCCTGGCTGTTGGGAGTGTAGCAGCACACCAGGTAAAAGGCCGGGTACTCCGCCGTGATGATCCGCCCCTCGTGGCGGTGCTCGTCGGGGCCGAAGTCATAGGTCACGGACAGGGGCTCGGCTTTCGTCAGTATGGCCGTGCCGGAGTAGCCCTTTTTGTCGGCGGAGTTAAAATACCGGTGGTAGCCCGGCAGGTCGAACACCGCCTGCTCCGGCTGCAGCTTCGTTTCCTGCAGGCAGATAACGTCCGGATCCTCCGCCGCCACATAGTCCAAAAATCCCTTGCCCAGGGCGGCCCGCAGGCCGTTCACATTCCAGCTTATCAGTTTCATGGGTCGCTCCTTCGCAGTTGGTTTTTCCCCATTATAGCACACCCCGGCCCAAAACCCAACAAAAACATTGACAAAGCCGCCCCGGGAGAATAATATAATAGGTAATGGTGAAGGCTAAAAAAGCCTCCCGGCGTTTGCGTCTGCAGATGCGAAAAATCCAATCGTTTTTCACCGCGACATGCGCGTGAGAGACAGTAAAGGCAGTGAAGGAAAGAGTACCCCATTTTAGACCGCCAAAGAGAGCCCGGCCAGGTGAAAGCGGGCGCGGGACGGATGGGGGAACATGGCTCCGGAGCCGCCGGGTCGAGGGCACCTGTGCCTTAGGCTCGGACGGGGGCGCCCGTAACAGCGCAGAGGTGTAGCGGCACTTCATGAGGCCGACCTGCGTGAGCAGGCGGCGAAGCAAGGTGGTATCACGGTGTTTCGGCATCGTCCTTGGCAAAACGCCGGGGACGATTTTGTTTTTGCGCGATGCAAAAACCCCTTCGTAGGGGCCGATGGCCCTGTTGCGGTGCCCAAAATTTCCGCGCTGCCTTACGGCGGACGCTGGAAATTTTGACCGCGGCCACTCGCTCACTTCGCTGTATCCGCCACTGGCGGCGCTCAGATCGCTCCCCACATCGGCGCGCCCCCACCAGCCATTAATCAACGCATCCGTAGGGCGGGCTGCCCTCAGCCCGCCGCCCAACACCCACTGCACCATCGCGGCAGGGCACGCGGGCCCTGCCCTACAAAGAAAACGGATTCCCGCGTCGCTTCGCTCCTCGGAATGACATAACCTGTCACCGGCGCGGCGATCCGCACCCCCAACCCATCAACAATTTTAAGCCGCTCTTTCATTCGGAGCGGCGGAAAAGGAGATACATCCCATGGAAAAGAAAACCTTCTACATCACCACCCCCATCTACTACCCCTCCGACAAGCTCCATATCGGCCATAGCTACTGCACCGTGGCCACCGACGCCATCGCCCGCTATAAGCGCCTCCAGGGCTACGACGTCATGTTCCTCACCGGCACCGACGAGCACGGCCAGAAGATCGAGACCAAGGCCGAAGAAGCCGGCATGACCCCCCAGGCCTTTGTGGATAAGATCGTAAACGGCGAAAAGGGCGTGCGGGACCTGTGGAAGCTGATGAATATTTCCAACGACCGCTTCATCCGCACCACCGATGACTACCACTGCCGGGCCGTGCAGAGGATCTTCAAAAAGATGTACGAAAAGGGCGACATCTACAAGGGTGCCTACAAGGGCAAGTACTGCACCCCCTGCGAGAGCTTCTGGACCGAGAGCCAGCTGGTGGACGGCAAGTGTCCCGACTGCGGCCGGGAGGTCCACGACGCGGAGGAGGAGGCCTACTTCTTCCGCCTGAGCAAGTACGCGGGCCGCGTGCAGCACCTGCTGGAGGATACGGATTTCCTCCAGCCCCGCAGCCGCGTGAACGAGATGGTGAATAACTTCATTAAGCCCGGTCTTGAGGATCTGTGCGTCAGCCGCACCAGCTTCACCTGGGGCATTCCCGTGGACTTTGACCCGGGCCATGTGGTCTATGTGTGGGTGGACGCCCTCTTTAACTACTGCACCGCCCTGGGCTTTGGCAACGAGAAGTACCACGATTACGACAAGTACTGGCCTGCGGACTACCACATCGTGGGCAAGGAGATCGTCCGCTTCCACTCCATCATCTGGCCCGCCATGCTCATGAGCATGGAGATGCCCCTGCCCAAGCATGTGTACGGCCACGGCTGGCTGGTCATCGACGGCGGCAAGATGTCAAAGTCCAAGGGCAACGTGGTGGACCCCTACGTCCTGGCGGAGATGTTCGGCGTGGATGCCCTGCGCTTCTTCCTGCTGCGCACCTTCCCCTTCGGCACCGACGGCAACTTCTCCAATGAGCTGCTCATCAACACCATCAACGTGGACCTGGCCAACGACCTGGGGAACCTGGTCAGCCGCACCTGCGCTATGGTGGAGAAGTATTTCGGCGGCACCCTGCCCGCAGACCGGGAGGACAGCCCCGCCGACTGCGAGCTGAAGAAGCTGGTCAGCACCCTTCGTGACCGCTACGAGGCCGAGATGGATAAGCTCCAGCTGCAAAACGGGCTGGAGGAAATTTTCAAGGTCATCGACCGGGCCAATAAGTATATCGACGAGAACGCCCCCTGGAAGCTGGCCAAGGAGGAGGGCAAGGAGGCCCGCCTTGCCACGGTCCTCTATAACCTGCTGGAGACCGTCCGCATCTGCACCATCCTGCTGACCCCGTTTATCCCCGCCAGCTGCGACAAGATCTTTGACCAGATCGGCGCCTGTGAGGGCTGCCGCACCTGGGACAGCGCCGCCCGGTGGGGCAAGCTGAAAAACACCGTCACCGTCCATAAGGGCGAGGCCCTGTTCCCCCGGCTGGACGCCGAGAAGGCCCTGGCGGAGCTGGACGCTATGCAGGAGGCCCAGCGCAAGGCCGCCCTGCCCGACCTGGAGCTGGAGCCCTTCACCCAGGAGGATGTGGATTTTGACACCTTCTGCCGCTCCGATTTCCGGGCTGTGAAGATCAAGGCCTGCGAGGCGGTGAAAAAGAGCGACAAGCTCCTGAAGTTCACCCTGGACGACGGCTCCGGCACCGACCGCACCATCGTCTCCGGCATCCACCATTACTATGAGCCGGAGGACCTGGTGGGCAAGACCGCCGTGGCCATTTTGAATCTGCCCACCCGGAAGATGATGGGCATCCCCTCCTGCGGCATGCTCATTTCCGCCGTGCATAAGGAAAAGGGCGAGGAGAAGCTGCACCTGCTGCTGCTGGATGACTCCATCCCCGCCGGCGCCAAGCTCTGCTGACCCGGTGAATATAAGAGAGAAAAAAGAGAACGCCCCCGGCGTTCTCTTTTTTTGGCCTGCCGCCCAATGTTGCGCGGGCGTTCCTGCGCATGGGCCCCCAGGCGGGGCGATGTGGGCATCGCCTCCTACGGAGGTCTATCGGGAAACAGTGCGTAGGGGCGGAAGCCTGTCCGCCTCACTGGCAAAGCATCCGTAGGGGCCGATGCCTACATCGGCCCGCCCCGCCGTATTTCTTGCAACCTGTCATTGCAAGGCCGGTGCGCACACTGGCAGTGGCGATCCGTTCTTTTTCCCGTACTGCATTCCGATGGCGGTATTTCGGCGATTTTTGACGAAAAGGCTTGTAAAGGGGCGTGCACTGTGCTATACTTTGCTTGAAAAACAAAAATGCGGCAGCTCCCGAGTGCGCCAACACCCGAGAGCCTGCGCAGGTGACCTCGACACCTACACAACGGCCAAATGGCCGCACCGCATGGAATATTATACGCCATACCGGCCTTTCTTGTAAGGGGTGGTTTTGTGTGCATACATATTTTGTGTTTGTGTTGCATAAGGACATTTGTTTCTTGCGCTGTGTGGGATACGCTCCTGCACGGCGTTTTTGTTTTTCGCCTGGCTGCCCGGGGGCCCCGGCCCCCGGCGCGGCTGCGGTGAAAACAATATAAAGGAGAAAGAAGAATGAAAAAGAGACTTGGCGCGCTGCTGCTGGCGGTAATGATGGTAATGGGAATTGCCCTGCTGACGGGATGCAGCCCAAAAAATCCACTGGTCGGAACCTGGGAAGCCCTCGATGGCGAAGACTTTGATTTCGGGGGCTGTACCCTGTATATGAAGTTTAACAAGGACGGCCAGTGGGTACTATGGCTGGAGGATGCAAACGGCGAAAAAATTTCGGGAGTGCAGGATACGGGCACATATTCTGTCGATGGGAATACCTTAATTATTATCAAAGATTCAGATTCCTACTATGATGACCCAAATGAATACACCTATAAGATTTCGGGAAATAATCTTTCTCTAACAGGCATCAACATTGATGACTGGTCCAAGTTCAAACGCGTGCGGTAAAAATTATCCGTAGGGGCGGGGTTCTACCCCGCCCTTCGGCAAATACCGCACTTTCGGCAGAGCACGGGGCGTCGAGGACGCCTTCCCTACGAAATTCTATCGGTAAACGGTGCGTAGGGGCCGGCCTCCCGGACGACCCGAAACCGGGCTTGCACCGCATCCCTTGCCGCTTCGTAGGGGCGACCCTCGCGGTCGCCCGCCCATTGCACCTCTTGTAACGCTTCCGTAGGGGCCGATGCCTACATCGGCCCGCCCGCCGCATTTCTTGTAACCTGTCATTGCAAGGCCGGTGCGCACACTGGCTGCGGCAATCCGTCTCTTTTTAACTTCTCCCCCGTATCCGCCCCACAACCGTTGCCGCCAAAAACGCCGCCAGGGAGGTCACCACCACCGACGCGCCCACGGGCAGGCTCAGCAGATACGACCCCGTCAGCCCCACGCAGAAGCACACAACGCTCAGGCACGCCGCCAGCACCACCACGCCGAAAAAGCTCTTTTTCAGCCGCATGGCCGTCAGCGCCGGGAAGATCACCAGGCTGGAGATGAGCATGGCCCCCATGAGCCGCATGCCCAGCACGATGGTCAGCGCCGTCAGCACCGCCAGCAGGGTGTTGTATACCCCCACCCGCATCCCCGTGGCCCGGGAGAAGCTCTCGTCAAAGGTGATGGCGAACAGCTGATGGTAAAACAGCCCGAACAGCACCAAAACCGCCGCGGACACGCCAATGCTCAAGGCCACATCCGCCCGGCTCAATGCCAGGATGGAGCCGAACATATAGCTGTCCACGTCCGTGGTCATGCCGGTGGTAAGGCTGGTGACGATGATGCCGATGGCCAATGCCGAGGCGGACACCACCGCGATGGCCGCGTCGGCCCCCAGCTTGCTCTTTTCCGTCATCCGCAGCAGCCCCAGGGCCGCGATGACCACCACCGGGATGGACACCGGCAGCGGCGCCCATCCGCAGGCCACCGCCACCGACAGCGCCCCGAAGGACACATGGCTCAGGCCGTCGCCGATCATGGAGTACCGCTTCAGAACCAGCGGTACGCCCAAAAGCGCCGCGCACACGGACACCAGAATCCCCACCACAAAAGCCCGGACGATAAACGGATAGGTAAACATTTCCAGCAGGATCATGCGCTCTCACCTCCGAATCGCCGGCCCATGGGCGAAGATAGATAGTCCTGCACCGTGCCGAAGAAATGCTGCCTCTGGCCGGCATGGAGGATAAAGTCCGCATAGCGCAGGGCGTTTTCCATGTCGTGGGTCACCATGACGATGGCGATGCCCTCGGTCTTGTTGAGGTAGGCCAGGGTGCGGTAGAGGTCCTGGGCGGCGGCGGGATCCAGGCCCGTCACCGGCTCATCCAGGATCAGCAGCTCCCCGGCTGCGCACAGGGCCCGGGCCAGGAGCACCCGCTGCTGCTGGCCGCCGGATAGCTCCCGGTAGCAGCGATCCTTCAGCTCCAGGATACCCAGCTTTCCCATGTTCATCAGGGCCCGGGCCTTTTGCTCCGGCGTGTAGAGCAGCCGGTGGCCGCCTGCGCCGAGAAAGCCTGAGCGCACCACCTCCGTCACCGTGGCGGGAAAGTCCTTTTGGGCCCGGGTCTGCTGGGGCAGGTAGCCGATGGCCCCGCTCTGGAGCGCCCCGCCCCGCTCAATACGGCCCGACAGGGGGGGCAGCAGGCCCAGCAGGCTTTTGAGCAGCGTGGACTTGCCGGAGCCGTTCTCGCCCACGATGCAGATGTAGTCCCCCCGGCGCACCTGAAAATCCAAATGCTCCCAAATGGCCTTGCCCTCATAGCCCAGGCCGGCATCCCGGCAGGCCAGTAAAATTTCCTTATCCATTCAG
>CAVKFX010000051.1:0-5186 GCA_963655625.1 uncultured Eubacteriales bacterium
GCCGCCCTTCTCGGCGGCAGAGACGTCCCAGTTGACGGTGGAGTGGGCTTTGGCCGGGATGGGGCTCATCTCGGTATCGAAGTAGTCCACAGAGTTGGCGGTGAGGACGGCGATCTCCCCGTCCTCCAGGTAGACCACGTCCCGGGTGTGCTTGATGATGGCCGTCACGTCGGAGGCGATGAAGTTCCCCTCCAGGCTGAAGCCCAGGATCAGGGGGCTCTCCTTCCGGGCGGCGATGAGGGCGTTGGGATAGTCCGCGCAGATGATGCCGAGGGCGTAGGAGCCCTCCACCCGCCGCAGGACCCGGCCCACGGCCTCCAGCATACTGCCGCACTCCTGATAGTGGAACTCCAGGAGCTGGGCCACCACCTCGCTGTCGGTCTCCGAGGTGAATTTCACTCCCTGGCGCAGGAGGTTTTCCTTGATCTCCTGGTAGTTCTCGATGATGCCGTTGTGGACCAGGGCCACCTTGCCGTTAGCGCTGACGTGGGGATGGGCGTTGATGTCGTTGGGCTCGCCGTGGGTGGCCCAGCGGGTGTGGCCGATGCCCAGGGTGCCGGGCAGATCCGCGCCGTCGTGGGTCAGGTCCTTCAGCACCTGCAGGCGGCCCTTGGCCTTCTTCACCCGCATCCCCTCCGGGCCGCTCACGGCGATGCCCGCAGAGTCATAGCCCCGGTATTCCAGCCGCTGCAGTCCGTCCAGCAGAATGGGCGCGGCCTGCTGCTTACCTACATATCCTACGATTCCACACATATAATTTTTCCTCCTGATCGTTACACGGATGTTTTTTCACAATCGGAAGGACAAACGCACAGATATTTGCCATTCCTGTCCGGCCGCAGCTCCTCTGTTTTGCGGTCGCCCGCATATTTGCCCGCTGCGTGCGCACCCGAACGGTGCGGGAGAGCTTCCGCCGAAACCTTCGATACTCTCTCCTCCTCGTCGTCCCGCCATAGGCGGGCGCTGGCGCTTATGATGGGTCCTGCCCCATAGTCTCCTTTCTTCTCTGTGACTTTTTGTATATTTCTACCTCTTGCGGCAGATACTGCCGCAAAGGAGGTATCCCCTATGATCACCGCTTTTTTCCGAACCGCTATATTGTATCTGCTGCTCATTGTGGGGCTCCGGCTCACCGGCAAGCGGCAGATCGGTGAATTGGAGCCCATCGAGCTGGTGCTGACCATGCTCCTGTCGGACCTGGCGTCCGTTCCCATGCAGGATTTTGGGATCCCCCTGGTAAACGGGGTCATCCCCATTATCACGCTGCTGGCCATGAGCATGCTCCTCAGCTGCCTCAGCCTGCGCAGTGTGCGCTTTCGCACGCTGATCTGCGGTGAGCCCGCCCTCATCATCCGGGACGGCCAGCTCCAGCAGGCCGCCATGCGGCATAACCGCCTGACCCTGGACGAGCTGTTCGAGGAGCTGCGCACCCAAGGCATCACGGACATCCGGGATGTGAAGTATGCCATTCTGGAAACCGGCGGGCAGCTGTCGGTGCTGCTGCGCACGGCGGCGCAGCCGGCCACTCCCCGGCAGATGGACCTAACCTGTGAAGATGACGTGTTCCTCCCCACGGTCATCATTAATGACGGCCGCCTGCTGCGGGAGAACCTGCGCCGGGCCGGCCGGGACGAAGCGTGGCTGCATAAGCAGCTGCGGGAGAAAGGCGTACACGCCCCCACCCAGGTCTTTCTCCTCAGCGTGGATGAGCAGGGGGAGACGATTTGTATTGTAAAGGATGCTGTCAAATGAGGTCTTTTCGAATCCCCATTTTCATTTTACTGCTGACGCTGCTGCTGTGCCTGTTTGCCGGCAGCAGCGTGGCCCGGTATACAAACGCGTGGACCCGGCAGCTTCAGTCCGCCGACGACCTGGTCTGCCGTGAGCAGTGGTCCAATGCCGAGGCGACCCTCTCGGACCTCTACGGCCGCTGGACGGAGCAGCAGGGGTGGCTGCATATGATCATCGTCCACCAGGAGCTGGACGAAACGGAGGCGCTGCTCCAGCGGTGCATCGCCCTGGCCCAGCAGCAGGATGATGCCGGGCTGCGCTCGGACATAGCAGAGCTGCGCACACAGTTCACGCTTCTATCGGAGATGCAGCGGCTGACCCTGCGGAACATCCTGTAGTCACTTCTCGCTGAGCAGCTTGTTCAGCTCACTCATAAAGGTGTTGATGTCCTTGAACTGCCGGTAAACGGAGGCAAAGCGCACATAGGCCACCTCATCGGCCTTTTTCAGCTTATCCATGACCATCTCGCCCACCAGCTCCGTGCTGATCTCCCGCTCCAGATTGTTCTGCAGCTCCTGTTCGATCTCGGTGGCCATGCGCTCCATGTCCGCCACAGGCACCGGCCGCTTTTCGCAGCTGCGCTGGATGCCCCGCAGCACCTTGCTGCGGTCAAAGGTCTGGCGGCTGCCGTCCTTTTTGATGACCACCATAGGCAGGCTCTCCACCGTTTCATAGGTGGTAAAGCGGCGCTCGCACCGCAAGCACTCCCGGCGGCGGCGGATGCTGCCCTCGTCGGCCGGTCGGGAATCCACCACCTTGCTCTCCTGATATCCGCAATAGGGACACTTCATGGTCCTTCCCCCTCTTCCATCCGCCCCGGATATGTGGACGGTATGTGAATAAAATATTCGCTGTCCAAGTATTGTATCACACTCCGTCAAGATATGGTAGATATTTTTTGTGACTATACTATGAATTGTATTGAGAAAAAAGCGGGAAGGGCACTTTGGGCAGTGTCCTTCCCGTTCTAAATTGTTTTCGTCCGGTATGTAGAGCTTTCTCTCATACCAGGCGCTCCCGAGGCAGTCCGAAGGACACCGCGATAGCCGCGTCCACCTGCTGCATGATGTTGTCTTCCACCCGTCCCATTTTCTCCCGCAGGCGTTTTTTGTCCAGTGTGCGGATCTGCTCCAGCAGGATGATGGAGTCTCGGGGCAGGCCGCTGCTTTGGCCGGGCAGTTCAATGTGTGTGGGCAGCTTGGCCTTGCCTGTGCGGGAGGTAATGGCCGCCGCGATGACGGTGGGGCTGTGGCGGTTGCCGGTGTCGTTCTGCACGATCAGCACCGGCCGCACGCCCCCCTGCTCGCTGCCCACCACCGGGCTGAGGTCGGCATAATAGATCTCGCCTCGTCTGACTGTTGATTCCACAAGGTTCACACTCCGCCGGAAAGAAGTACCCGTGTTGCCGGGTCACTTTCATTGTCCCACGCAGCCGCGAAAAATATACGCCTCACAGAAAAAACGCGCCGTGTCCGTCCCATACCAATCTATGCAGGCCGGAAAGCAGCGGTGCCCTTAAAACCGCAGCAGCAGCTCCCGCTCCGTCTCTTTTCCGTTTTCCATGTAAACCCGGGGCACCCGCTTACTTACGGCGCATGTCAGCTCGTAGGGGATGGTCCCCGCCAGCTCCGCCAGCTTCTCCACGGGGTTGTGGGGCCCGAAGATCTCCACTTCGTCCCCCACGTTCACCTGGGGCAGGTCCGTCAGGTCGATCATGCACATATCCATGCAGATGCGTCCCCGCTGGGGTGCAGGGCCATAGGCAGTCATAAGGCTGCACCGATTCGACAGGCACCGGAAAAAGCCGTCGGCATAGCCGTAGGGCACCACACCCATACAGGTGGTGCGCTGGGTTTTGAAAATACGCCCATAGCTGACGGATGTACCCGGCTCATAGACCTTGATGGTGCTGATATTGGTCATCAGGCGCATCACCGGGCGCAGGCCCAGCTTCTGCGCCCCGTCGCCATAGCCGTACAGCAGCAGGCCCGGGCGCACCATGTCCAGCATCATCTCCGGCCAGTAGGCCACGGCGCCGGTGTTGGCGCAGTGGCGCAGGGCAAATTTCCGCCCCAGCTCCTCCTCCGCCTTTTCGATGACGGATGTGAACAGGTCAAACTGCTGCTTCGTGTAGGCCCTGCTCTCCTCATCCTCCGGTTCGTCGGACACGGCAAAATGGGTGAAGATGCCCTCCGCCTCCAGGCCCGGCAGGCGGCAGGCCTCGCAGATGCCCTCCACGCCGCTTTCAAAGTGGTCGCCGCTGACCAGGTAGCCCAGGCGGGACATTCCTGTGTCCACCTTGATATGGATCTTCAGCGTGCCGCCGCAGCGCCGGGCCTCCTCGCTGTATTCCAGGGCCTTGGCCTTGCAGGTGACGGCCTGTGTGATGCGGTTTTTTATCAGGTTTTCCACCTGCTCCTTGGGGGTGTGACCCAGGATCAGGATGGGCATGGTGATGCCGCCCCGGCGCAGCTCCATGGCCTCGTCTATGCTGCTCACGGCCAAATAATCCGCGCCGCTCTCCTGCAGCACCCGGGACACCTGAATGGCGCCGTGGCCGTAGGCGTCCGCCTTCACCACACCCAGAAACTTCACGCCCCGTCCAATGTGCCGGCGCAGCTTTTCGTAGTTTTCCTTCAGGGCGTCCAGGTCGATGACCGCCCAGGTCCTCTTCAGTGTAGATTCCATAGTATCCGCCTCTCTCGTTTTTATATTTGTTTCTTTTTAAAAAACCTCAGTTTTTTTCCGCCTCCGCCTGGCAGGTAAACTGCGTAAACGTCACAGTCAGCAGCACTTTCCCGTCCCGGCTCAGCTCGGATGCACAGGGGGCAAAGGTCTCCGGCTGCACCCACAGGGTACAGGTGAATTTTCCCCCGTCCCTGCCGGATGCCTCGGTGGTCAGGAATATGTACTCCCGGCCGTCGATGCGGTCGCTTCCCTCCCGGGTCACGAAACCCTCCCCCGCCGCGTACAGCAGCATGGGCAGGCAGTTGGCCGCCGAAAGATTTCCCCCGTCGCCGGCCGGCCATACGCTGCCGTCATACAGCAATTGCATGTCCTCCGGCGACACCGTGGCGCTGAGTCCCCGCAGGAGTTCCGGCTCCACGATGGTGGTGGTCGCCCCCTTCTCCCGGTCATAGGCCGCCGTCACGGAAAACGTCCTGTCATCCGATGAAAGATGCACCACCACCTGCGCCTCCATCTGCGCTGTCCGGATGCTTTTGTAGTAGGCCTGCACCGCCTCCCGCCTGGAAGGTGCGCACCCTGTCAGCAGCAGACACAGGGGGAGAATCAGCAGCAAGTATTTTTTCACGGTATCGTCCTCCCAATTTAAATTGAAAGGCTCTCCGTATCCCAAAGTATTGTCATTGCGAAGCCAGTGCGCACACTGGCTG
>CAVKFX010000052.1:0-29363 GCA_963655625.1 uncultured Eubacteriales bacterium
AAAGGATTTCAAAACCTTGGTTTTGACGGCGTTCTTTGGGTACTTTCTGCCGCTGCTGGTAGAAAGTACCCCGCCGGAGGCATATGACAACAGACGCAGCACGCCTACCGTGCGGCGGGGTGTGGGAACCCCGCCCTACGGATATTGGGGACTGGTGCGTGCGGGCCGACGTGGGCATCGGTCCCTACAAAGGAATGCCTTGCAGGGCGGGACCCATGC
Source organism: uncultured Eubacteriales bacterium (assembly GCA_963655625.1). Classification (GTDB taxonomy): domain Bacteria; phylum Bacillota; class Clostridia; order Oscillospirales; family Oscillospiraceae; genus Vescimonas. The sequence continues at coordinate 220 of CAVKFX010000052.1, forward strand.
GTCCCGCCGCAGCCCTTCCCGCGAAAAACGCCGGCTTATGGCGCCCGGCATCCTTTTTTATGTCTACAAGAAAAATTATGCAACTTTTTCGCGGATTTTCTGTTTACATAACGATGTGGAAAACTCTGTGGATAATGTGCATAACCCCTTTTGCAAGGCTGGTTTTATAAGATTGCTGTCTTGCTATAAGAACGGGAGCTGTCTAACATTTTTAAAGCTTATTGCGATTTTTGTCAGAGAAAGTCCAGGCACTTGCCAGAACAGAGGAAATGCGGTAAAATAATAAAGTATGGCCGGAATCGCCGGCAGGAGGTCTCTATGGCAGCAAAGAAAACCTACAACAACGAAAGCATTTCCAGCCTCAAGGGCGCGGACCGGGTGCGCAAGCGCCCCGGGGTCATCTTCGGCTCCGACGGCCTGGAGGGCTGCGAGCATGCCGTATTTGAAATACTGTCCAACGCCATCGACGAAGCCCGGGAGGGGCATGGGCGGCTTATCACCGTCACCCGGTTTTCCGACCTCTCCATCCAGGTGGAGGACATGGGCCGGGGCTGCCCGGTGGATTGGAACGAGAAGGAAGGCCGCTACAACTGGGAGCTGGTGTTCTGCGAGCTGTACGCCGGCGGCAAATATGACAACGAAAACAGCGAAAACTATGAGTTTTCCCTGGGCCTCAACGGCCTGGGCTCCTGCGCCACCCAGTACGCCAGCCGCTACATGGATGTGACCGTGTGGCGGGAGGGTAAGGAGTATTCCCTGCACTTTGAACGGGGCGAAATCGTGGGCCGGATGCAGACCCGCCCCCTGCCCGACAGCCAGAAGCGCAAGACCGGTACCCGCATCCACTGGCTGCCGGACCTGGACGTGTTCACGGACATCAGCATCCCCCCGGACTACTACCGGGACGTGATGAAGCGCCAGGCCGTGGTGAACGCCGGGGTCACCTTCCGGCTGCGGAATCAGAACGGCGCGTCCTTCGACACGGAGGATTTCCTCTATGAAAACGGCATCGCCGACTACATTCGGGAGCTGGCGGGGCTGGACGCCTTCACCGAGCCGGTGTGCTGGGAGTGCGAGCGCCGGGGCCGGGACCGGGCGGACAAGCCCGAGTACAAGGTGAAGCTGAACATCGCCTGCTGCTTTTCCAACAAGCACCCCGTGGTGGAGCACTACCACAACTCCAGCTTCTTGGAGCATGGCGGCTCCCCGGAAAAGGCCACCCGCCTGGCCTTTGTGTACGCCATTGACAAGTACCTCCGGGACCACGGCAAGTACACCAAGGACGAGAGCAAGATCACCTATCCCGATGTGCAGGACTGTCTGATTTTGGTCAGCAACAACTTCTCCACCCAGACCAGCTACGAAAACCAGACCAAAAAGTCCATTACCAACAAGTTCATCCAGGACGCTATGAACGACTTCCTGCGGGAGCAGCTGCAGGTGTACTTCATCGAGAATCCCGACGCGGCGGAGAAGATCGCCAGCCAAGTGCTTATCAACAAGCGCAGCCGGGAGACGGCGGAAAAGACCCGCATCAATCAGAAAAAAAAGCTGACGGAGAAGATCGACATCGCCAACCGGGTGCAGAAGTTCGTGGACTGCCGCACCAAGGATGTGAGCAAGCGGGAGATTTATATTGTAGAGGGCGACTCCGCCCTGGGCGCCTGCAAGCAGAGCCGGGATGCGGAGTTCCAGGGCCTTATGCCCGTGCGGGGCAAGATACTCAACTGCCTGAAGGCCGACTATCCGCGCATTTTTAAGAGCGACATTATTACCGACCTCATGAAGGTCCTGGGCTGCGGCGTGGAGGTAAGCGGCCGGGCCGTGAAGGACCTGAACCAGTTCGACCTGAATAACCTCCGCTGGAGCAAGGTCATCCTCTGCACCGATGGCGATGTGGACGGGTTCCAAATCCGCACCCTGATCCTCACCATGCTCTACCGTCTGTGCCCCACCCTCATCCGGGAGGGCTATGTGTATATCGCGGAGACGCCGCTGTTTGAGATCACCTGCAAGGAAAAGACCTGGTTTGCCTACTCGGAGAAGGAGAAGGCGGACATTCTCAAGTCCCTGGAGGGGAAAAAGGTGAAGGTGGACCGCAGCAAGGGTCTGGGCGAGAACGACCCGGAGATGATGTGGCTGACCACCATGAACCCGGAGACAAGGCGGCTGGTAAAGGTCCTGCCGGACGAGGCCGCGGAGACCGAACGCATTTTTGACCTCCTGCTGGGGGACAACCTGGCGGGGCGGAAGGAGTATATCGCCGAGAACGGGTATAAGTATCTGGATATGATCGATGTGAGCTGAGGGGGCTTCGGGGACGGGGGCACGGATTGCCACGGGCGCGGCGCGCCCTCGCAATGACACATTGCAAGGAACGCGGTATAAGCCCAGTTCGGGCCGTCCGGGAGGCCGGCCCCTACGCACGGCTATCGGTAGACATTCCGTAGGGGGCGGGGGTCCTGTTGCGGTGCCCAAAATTTCTACGCTGCCTAACGGCGGACGCTTGAGATTTTGACCGCAGCCACTCGCTCATTTCGCTTCATCCGCCACCGGCGGCGCTCAATTCACTCCCCTCACCCCGCCACGATGGTGCGGAGTTTATCGTGCGGCGGCACACATGGGTGCCGCCCTACAGACCGATTTGCAGAGGCGGGCGACCCTGCCCGCCCGGCCCCGGCAGCCCATTTGTAGGGCAGGGCCCATGTGCCCTGCCGCGGCGGTGCGCCGCAAATTGAAACCGAGCGTTTTTTGGCGGGGGCAGCCCGTGCATTCCCCGCCAGTTTGAATACGAAAGGAATTATCTCATGGCAAAAAAGAAAACAGAACCGAAAACCGTCCATCCCGCCGCGGACCCCAACGTCATGGGCCTGCGGGGCACGGTGGTGGAGCAGCCCATCACCTCCACCCTGGACGAGAACTATATGCCCTACGCCATGAGCGTGATCGTCTCCCGGGCCATCCCGGAGATCGACGGCTTCAAGCCCTCCCACCGCAAGCTGCTTTACACCATGTACAAGATGGGCCTGCTGACGGGAAACCGCACTAAGTCCGCCAACATCGTGGGCCAGACCATGCGCCTGAACCCCCATGGCGACCAGGCTATTTACGAGACCATGGTCCGCCTGGCCAAGGGCAACGAGTCATTGCTCCACCCCTTTGTGGACAGCAAGGGCAACTTCGGCAAGGTCTACTCCCGGGACATGGCCTACGCCGCCAGCCGCTACACCGAGGCGAAGCTCTCCCCCATCTGCGCGGAGCTTTTCCGGGATCTGGACTGCGACGCCGTGGACTTTGTGGACAACTACGACAACACCACCAAGGAGCCGGCCCTCCTGCCCACCACCTATCCCAATGTGCTGGTGTCGGCCAACCAGGGCATCGCCGTGGGCATGGCGTCCCAAATCTGCGGCTTTAACCTGGAGGAGGTCTGCGACACCACCATCCAGCTGCTGAAAAATCCCGACCACGACATTGCCACCACCCTGCTGGCCCCGGATTTTTCCACCGGCGGACAGATCCTCTGTGACCCGGAGGAGCTGGGGCGCATTTATGAAACCGGCCGGGGCGGCGTGAAGGTCCGGGCCAAGTACCGTTATATCAAGAGCGAAAATATTATCGAAATTTTCGAGATCCCCTATTCCACCTCCCTGGAGGCCATTTTGGATAAGGTGTCCGAGCTGATGAAGGCCGGGAAGATCAGGGAGATCAGCGACATGCGGGACGAGACGGACCTCTCGGGCCTGAAGCTGGCCATCGACCTGAAGCGGGGCGTAGACCCGGACAAGCTCATGCAGAAGCTCTTCCGCCTGACCCCCCTGCAGGACACGGTGAGCTGCAACTTTAACATCCTCATCGCCGGAATGCCCCGGGTGCTGGGGGTGAAGGCGCTGCTGGAGGAGTGGCTGGCCTGGCGCACGGAATGCGTGCGGAGGCGGGTTTACTTCGTGCTGCACAAAAAGCAGGAAAAGCTGCACCTTTTGCAGGGCCTCAAGCGCATTTTGCTGGACATTGACAAGGCCATTGAGATCATCCGCCAGACCGAGGAGGAGGCGGAGGTGGTGCCCAACCTGATGATCGGCTTCGGCATCGACCAGGTTCAGGCGGAGTATGTGGCGGAGATCAAGCTGCGCAACATCAATAAGGAGTACATCCTCAAGCGGGTCCAGGAGACCGCCGCCCTGGAGGAGGAAATCGAGGACCTGGAGGATACCCTGCAAAAGCCCGCCCGCATCCGCAAGATCATCGTGGGCGAGCTGGAGGACGTGCGGAAAAAGTACGCCCAGCCCCGGAAAACGGAAATTATCTTCAGCCATGAGGCGGAGTATGAGGAGGAGCCGGAGGAGACGCCGGACTATCCCGTGACGCTGTTTTTGTCCCGGGAGGGATATTTTAAGAAGATCACCGCCCAATCTCTGCGCATGAGCGGCGAGCAGAAGTTCAAGGAGGGCGACGAGCTTTTCCGCCAGGTGGAGGCCACCAACAACACCGAGCTGATGTTCTTCACCGACCATCAGCAGGTGTATAAGGTCCGGGCCGCCGACTTTGCCGACGGCAAGGCGTCGCTCCTGGGGGACTATCTGCCCACCAAGCTGGGGATGGACGAGGAGGAAAAGGTCATCGACCTGGTGCTGCCCGGGGATTACAGCGGGCATGTGCTGTTCTTCTTCGAAAACGGCAAGTGCGCAAGGGTGGCCCTCTCGGCCTACGCTACTACCTCCAACCGCCGCAAGCTCACCGGGGCCTACTCCGATAAGAGCCCCCTGGCGGCCCTGGTGCCCCTGACGGAGGACAGGGAACTGGCCCTCATCAGCACGGAGCCCCGGGCTCTGCTGCTGCACACGGCGCTGCTTGCGCCCAAGACCACCCGCGCCACCCAGGGCGTGGCGGTGATGAACATGAAGCCCCGGTATCACCTGGACCGGGTCTGCACCCCGGAGGAGAGCGGCATCACGAATCTTGCCCGCTACCGGGTGCGCAGCATCCCCGCTGCCGGGGCTCTCCTGCGGGAGGAGGACCAGGGCCGGGAGCAGATGTCGCTGCTGTAAAATAACTGGCGAAAAGGCCTGCAATCTGCTGCGCGCAAATTCCACACTTGCAGATTGAGCTTTACCGCCTGCGGGCGGCAAACTTTGCAAGGCTTTTTACAAGTATAATTCGTTGGTTCCTCTTAAAATTGAGAAGAAAGGAGCGTCCCATGAAAAAAAGAATTCTCCCCCTGCTTCTGTGCGGGGCGCTGCTTTTATCCGGGTGTGGGCTGCTGCAGCGGGAATATACCCGCACAGAGCCCCACAGCGCCACCTATTACGAGGGCGACCGGCGGGATGTGCTCCGGGCAGAAGGCCGCCAGGACCTGGTGAACGACCTGCTTTTGCTGGTGAGCGCCCATGACATGAGCGGCACCGTTTGGCTGTATGACAGCGAGGACGGAGCGGACGCCTCTCAACTGGCCCAGGTGGCCTGTGATGAGGTACTGCAGGAGACCCCTCTGGGCGCCTACGCCCTGGAGTATCTCACCTACACCGTGGACGAGGGGGGACGGGGCTACACGCAGCTGCGGTTCACCGCCGGATATCGACGCACGGCCCAGCAGATTAAATCCATTGTCCACGCCACCAATGCCGCGGCCCTGCGGGACCTGCTGCAGGCGGCGGTGGAAAGCGGCGGGCAGGAGCTGGCGGTGCAGGTCAGCAGCTTTGACGGCAGCCGCCAGTCGGTGCTGGATACCGTGGCGGCGCTCCAGCAGGAGCTGGGCCACGGAGAGCAGCCCTGGCAGGTACAGTTCTACCCGGACACAGACGCCTGGGGGATCGTGGAAATAATTCTGAAAGAGTGAAAAATGCCCTTGACAATGGCTATATCATACGCTATAATAACCATTGTTCTGCGGGCGTAGCTCATCTGGTAGAGCGCGACCTTGCCAAGGTCGAGGTAGCGAGTTCGAGCCTCGTCGCCCGCTCCAAAAAATAGCACCATCCGACAGGGTGGTGCTATTTTTTGGCATTCAGCGGGCAGAGGATCGAACAGGGCACGAGCGAAGCGAGAGAAACGTGCCAGTGGCACGTTTCGGTGCCCGCGTGCGTGTGGCGGCCCTGCCGGGCCGCCAGCGAAGTGCTCACCGTCATGCCAGCCGATTGGTGGCCACTGCCGTGGCTGCCAATCGGGGCATTTCCTCGAAACCGCCTCACTTCTTCCGCCGCCGGCGGCGCGTCGGCGATTTCCTCGTCGCCCGCTCCAAAAAGAATCAGGCTGCCGGAACTCGCTGCCTCGACCTGCGCGAAGCACGTTAAATCAAGAGATCCGGCCAAACAGCCCTACATCACCGACAGCATGTTGTATCGCTTCAGCAGCTGGATGTCCTCCTTGGACACATGCAGATCCTGCAAAAATTCCGGCGTCTCCGCCTGGATGGTCTTGGACAGGAACACCTTGGTGGAGGTGGGCATAATGGGGCGGCAGGAGATGCCGAAGCCCAGGCCCCACTTGGTCCCGGCGTTCAGATAGGACGCAGGCACGCACACCAGATATATGTCCATCTCCGTATCCCGGTTGTGGGTGATGATATTGCTCAGGGCGTCGTAGTGGCTGAGAGTACCCAGGTAGGTGTTCTCGCAGTTCTGATACTGCTGATAGTCCTGGAAATTCATATACAGAGCCACGTCGTAGGTGTGGGGGCCGATCTTGGCTCGGATGTCGATGACGCTGCGGACCAGGCTGCCGCTGCGCCCGTCGAAGTAGTACATATACAGCCGCTCCGCGCCCCGGAAGAAGGCCGGCGCACCGTCGGCCTCCAGCTCCTCCGCGGGCATGGGCGCATAGTACAGCAGCTTCTCCGGCGGCACACCCAATGCCGCCGCGATCTCATACAGCGTCACTACATCTATGGCGATCTGCCCGCTCTCGTACTTGGACACGGTGGCTCCGGTCTTGTGCAGCAGCCTCGCCAGCTCCGCGATCTTTAAACCACGTTTTTTCCGATAGTATTTGATCTTCGCTCCGATCTCCGCTGTCAGCATCATGGCACTTTCCTCAAAATCATATTTTTGTGATTTGGTTTTGTGATTTCCATTATAGCCCCGTATTTCCCGAAACACAAGACAATAATTAACTATGAGGAAAGTTTCCGTAAAAAAGCGTTCTCCAAAAGTAAGCGGCGGCCTTTGACCGGGATACGTTTGCCTGCTATGATGGAGCCATATAAGGAAAGGAGCGCTGCCATATGACTTATAATTTTGACGAGGTCATCGACCGCCGCCATACCAATTCCGAAAATGTGGACGGCTGGCGTCCCTACATCTTCCACTGCGGCCCGGAGCGGGTTTTCCCCTATAAGGATGAGGAGTTTATCCGGATGTGGGTGGCGGACATGGAGTTTGGCGTGGCCCCGGAGATCCGGCAGGCTATCATCGACCGGGTAAACCGGCAGATCTTGGGCTACACCATCGTGTCCGACGATGGGTATTACAAGGCCCTGCGTGCCTGGTGTGAGAGCCGCTACGGCTGGTCGTTCCCTAAGGAGCAGCTGACGTTCTCCCCCGGCGTCATCCCGGCCCTGTATCAGCTTGTGGAGGACCTGGTAAAGCCCACCGGCGGCAAAGTCCTGACCATGACCCCGGCCTACGGCTTCTTCCTCCATGCCTGTGAGTATAACGGCGTAGAGCTGGTGACCTCTCCCCTGCGGGAGGAAAACGGCCGCTTCGTGGTGGATTGGGCGGACTTTGAGAAAAAGGCATCCGACCCGGCGGTGAAGGTGCTGATGCTCTGCAACCCTCACAACCCCACCGGCCGCGTTTGGACGGAGGAGGAGCTGCGCCGCATGGCGGAGATCATCGAGAAAAATCAGCTGTGGGTGGTGTCAGACGAGATCCACTGCGACCTGCTCCGCACGGGCCTGCGTCACATTCCCATGGGCAAGATCATGCCGGACTATGAGCGGCTCATCACCTGTATGTCCGCCAGCAAGACCTTTAATTTGGCGGGCCTGATGCACTCCAACATCATCATCCGCAGCGCCGAGGAGCGGGCCCGCTTCCAGGCCCGGGATAAGAACATCGGCGCGGTGAATCCCCTGTCCATCGCGGCGCATAAGGCGGCCTATGAGCGCGGCGGCGCGTGGCTGGAGCAGCTGAAAGCCTATATAGACGGTAACCTGGCCCTGGTGGATAGATTCTTGAAGGAGAATGTCCCCGGCGCCCGGTTCACCATTCCGGAGGCCACTTATTTTGCCTGGGTGGATCTGGGTGATGTACTGCCCCGGGTGGAGGATCTGCCGGACTTCTTTGCCAACAAAGCCGGCGTGCTGCTGGAGGGCGGCGACGGCCTGTTTGTAGGCAACGCCAGGGGCTATATCCGGCTGAATTTGGCCATGCCCCGGGCTACGGTGCAGACCGGCCTGGAACGCATCGCGGCGGCCATTCACAGGGAACAGGGCTGATATGGGATGTACGTCTACAGCGCAGACTGAGCAGTGACAACAATACCTGTGGGTAATCACAAAAAATAACACCATCCGACAGGATGGTGTTATTTTTTGGCAGTTACATTCACCGCCGTTGGTCAAAATACTTTATCAAATCAAAAATAAGCCGCGTTTCCTCCGGGGTATATCCGTCCAGCGAGAGCTGCAAAGCGCTCTCCATGCCCAGCATATAGTCCGAAGAAACATGAAACAGCTTCGCTATCGCTACCACATACTGCGTCGTGGGAGCTGAAATGCCCATCTCCCACGCATTTACTGAGCTACGCGTCACATCCAACTTCTTGGCCAGCATCGACTGTGAATACCCCGCCTGCTCCCGCAGCTGCCGTATCCGTTCCGAAATCATTGTTATCACCTCGCGGATATTTTACTTGACTGCGGGTGACAATAAATTATCAAAGAATGTATAGTTTTAATGACATATGAAATTTTGATGATATAATTGATTTATCACATTTCGAGAAAAAGGAGAGAAAACTATGGATTACCCCAAATGCAAAGTATGCGGCACCGATCTAAATTTTGAGTCCGGCGACACCTCTGCCGTGTGCGGCAATTGCGGTGTACAGCAAGTTCTCACAGCGCTTGACCCAATAAATTCGTCTGCTGCACAGCAAGAAAATGCGTCTAATCCTGCGCCGCCCGATGCTGAAATGCAGACCCAGCCTACCAGCGCAGAAGCGTCCCCCACAGCAAAGTGCATCCACCTAAGCAAGAAAGTTTTTTGCCTGGTCGGCATAGCGGTTATCCTTGTGGCGGCTATTGCCGCGCTCCTATTGACGCACAAGTCTTCGCTTGAAAAGCTGGCCGAATATGTGCAGAGCTGCGGCACACCATTTGATGGCGGTTACCGCTTGACCAGCGACGGCAGCCTTGAAAGCGGACAGACCTCTCTCATTGTCTATGGGGATGGCTCTTTTGTTTTTGGCTATGATCTTGATAACGGAGTTTTGGAGCATACCTACCGTTTAAAGGCCGACCCCGAGGGCGATTTTGCAGACTTTAAAGTGCATGAAAATATAACCTTGCAAGTTGGATTCCGAAGCTTCAGTAATTCTGTCGATGCCACGGGGAAGATCGAAAAAACGAAATACCCTAACGAAGCAGGTGTGACCTTTGAAACGTATCGCCCATTCACTGTTCAGCTCTTTACCGTAGAAGATGTGGACGACTACTATAATGAAACGGTTGTTACAAACGATGTAAAGGGCTTTACCATTACGATCTTGAATGATGTGTCCGATATGCTGAAGCTATCCGGGACCGGAGTGACCATAGAGGACTTTGGATTCACATCTAAAAAATAAGGAGAAAAGTCATGAAGAAATTTTTGTGCTTGTTGTTTGCCCTGCTTGTGGCGACGCAGCTGACCGCTTGCGCAAGCGAAGCTACCAAAGCTCTGCAGGAAGCTAAGCGCTCTTTCAATAACGCAGAATGGGCAGATGCAAAAAACTATGCGCAGCAGGTCATCAATAACTATCCCGACACAAAGGCAGCTAAAAAGGCCCAAAAGATTGTCGACGATGCTTGTGAAAAGATGGACCTTGAATTTGCTGAAACATTGGCCAACGATGCAGAAGAGGCCTATACTTCTCAAGCCTGGCAGGTTGTGATCGATAAATATAACGTCATTGAAAGGCTTGTCCCCGACAGCGAATTGGCCAATCGTGTCTCCTCTTGGAAGGCCGAAGCCGAAAGCAATTGGAAAAAGGAACTTACCGAGGAAATGCAGGCTGCTTATGAAAGCGGCGACTGGCAGACTGTTGATTCCTGTGCACAAAAAATCATCCAGTACTTCTCAGACACCGCAGAAGCATCTACTGCCCAAACCATGCAGCAGGAGGCTGCCGCGAAGATCAAGGCGGCCAATGAAAGCGCTAAAAAAGAGGGAGTCCAAAGCAAGCTCCGCATTTCAAAGTGCTGGGTCTCTGGTCCGGATTCTGCCAACGGCTATGAATTGCATATCAACTACACCAACATGTCAGATAAAACCATCAAATACTTTGACTTTGGAGTTACATTTCATAATGCTGTCGGCGACCCGATCAGCACCTGGAGGATAGACCGCGTAGAAAACTGCCGGGACACAGGTCCCATAGAGCCCGGCGATGGCCAAAGCGGCAGTTCGGTATACTGGGGAAAGTATTATGATGCCCCCATCGACTACCCCGAAATTGTATCTGTCAGGGTAGAGTATATGGACGGAACTACCTGAGCCCTCACAAAAGACGAGATAGCTTACGTGCAGTACTAACAGGCTCTCTGGCCTATGAAATTATTCTTCCATCGGCAAAATCGATGAAATCATTTGCCCCGTAAAAGGCAAAACAGGATACTGGCGCACCCGGCGGAATAAAATTCCGCTGCCGCTGCAACAATTTCACAAGTCGAAGAGGTATCCCCAAGGTACAGCGCAATTTTGCTCACCCAAAGGGTGCAGCACGCTGAAGGCCGCCCTTTCGGGCGGCCTTCAGCGTGCCAAAAGAGTATTCTGCAGCCTGTCAGTTCAGGTGCTTTTCAAAGTTGCCGCCTACCCGTACACCCTCCTGCACAATGAAGAAGGCGTTGGGGTCTACCTCGCGCACCTCCTGCTGCAGGGTCTGGATCTCATATTTGCTCAGGCATACGCACAGCACCTCCAGGGGCTGGCCTGTGTAGCCGCCGTAGCCCTGCCAGTAGGTCACGCCCCGGTCCAGCCGCTCCATGATGAACTGGGGCAGCTCCGGGTGCTTCTCCTTGGTGAAGATCAGCACCTGCACGGTGATGCCCTGCTGATGGCAGCGGTCCACGAACAGGCTGTTGAACACCGTGTAAATGGAGGAATAGATGGCGGTGGTGGCGTCAAACAGGATCAGGCACAGGGTATAGAGCACGGCGTTGCAGGAGATGCTGAACTTGCCCACGGTGAAGCTCTTGCCCTTTTTGCTCAGGTACAGGCCCAGAATATCCAGTCCGCCGCTGCTGCACGCGCAGGTGAGGATCAGTCCCCCGGCAAAGCCGTTGACAATGCCGCCCAGCAGGCAGCTGGTGAGCATGTCCTGGATGATGGGCTCCGCCGGCACAGGGATCAGCGTGAGGAACAGGGAGCTGCTCACCGTACACACCACCGTGCGCAGGACGAAGGAGCGGCCCAGGTTCTTCCACGCGACCCAGAGCAGGGGAATGTTCAGCAGCAGGTACAGGATACCCGAAAAGTCAAAGCCCATGTTCAGGTCCAGCTTTTGGGTGACCACCGTGCGGATGAGCTGGCAGAAGCCCAGCAGTCCACCGGTGTATAGATTTTGGGGCACGATGAACAGATTGATGGCCGCAGATGACAGCAGTGTTCCCAGGACCCCCACACAGAGCCTCAGCCAGCGGTTATGCAGCAGCTTGCCGAACATAGCGCAGACCTCCTTTTTCTTTCTTGTCCTCATTATTCCCGGTTTCCGGGCAAAAGTCAAGCCGAATCTTACAAACTGTACCGCAAAGATTTATACAGCCGCTCCATGCTCCGGGCCAGGGAGCGGGAAACGGTGGATTTGTTCAGCCCCAGCTCCCGGGCGATGGCGGTTACGCTCATGCCGCCGGTGAAGCGCATCTGCAAAATTTCCCGCTGCCGGGGGGTCAGCTCCTGCTGCACCGCCAAGGGCAGGTTGCACAGCAGCCGGCGGATGCGATCCTGGTTGTCCCCGGATTGCTCCTGCTTCCACAGGCACAGGCTGGCGATGTCGATGGGGTCGTATGCCTCAGAGGGTGTAATATGCATTTTTGCGATACCCCCTGTCATAGTAGCGAGCGGTGAGCTCCGCCAGCTGGCGTGTCTGTCGGTGCAAGGGCTCCAGATCCCTGATGCGGCGCTGCAGATGCTCGGCGCTCTCCCGGTCGCCGCACAGGGCTTGCGCCTGCCGCAGGAGGTCAATGCGCCGGTGCAGGGCCTGGGCCTGTTCCTGGTACTGATAGGATAGCTGCTGTAGTGTCATGTTCTCCTTCTCCTTTCCTTCATAAAAAATGCAGAGTTACGGAACTTTTTTGTTGACAAAGCCCGGTTTTTATGGTAGCATAGTGTTCGCTGGTTGTTGTGCTGGTGTAGCTCAGCTGGTAGAGCAGCTGATTTGTAATCAGCAGGTCGGGGGTTCGAATCCGTCCACCAGCTCCAATTCCATATTGTATATGGGGGATTTCCCGAGTGGCCAAAGGGGACAGACTGTAAATCTGCTGGCGATGCCTTCGGTGGTTCGAATCCACCATCCCCCACCAAAAAGCCGATTGCGCAAGCGATCGGCCTTTTTGTTTATCCGGGGTCTTCTATCCGGGGCGCCGCTCTTGGCAGCCCCCTCCTGCCGGACGCATATGCGCCCGGCTTTTTCAACGCTGAATATGCCATTTTTCCGCTTTTTTTCCAAGTTTTTCCTGCAAATCACAAACTTCTTGGCTCAAGCCTTACAATATCACAAGATTCTTGTGAAGTCAATACCAAAATAACAAGTTTCTTGTATTTTTGGTTGACAAAGCCGGGAAAATGTCGTACACTGTGTCTAAGGATGTCGAAAAAAGTCGGGAGGGATGCAACGTGGGATTTGGCGAACAGCTGCGTCAGCGGAGGAAGGAGCTGGGCCTCAGCCGGGAGGAACTGGCGGACAAGCTGGGGGTGACCCGGTCGGCGGTGGGCAACTACGAGACAGGTCTCAGCGCCCCCAAGGAGAGCGTTCTGCTGCGGCTATTTGATGTGCTGCAGGTGGAGCCCAACTACCTCTATCGGGACTTTTATGCCGCCGGCAGGGCGGGTCAGTCCTTCAGCGAGGAGGAGCAGTCCCTGCTGAAGAAGTACCGGGAGCTGGGTCTTGCCGGCCGGCAGACCCTGAGCCTCATGCTGGATGCCCTGGGCCTGATGCAGGCAGAAGCGGAGCAGGACCGCCCGGCGGCGGAGACGCGGACTATCCCACTGTATTGCTCCCCGGCGGCGGCAGGGTACGCGGCCCCGGTGTTCGGAGAGGATTACGAGCTGCTGCCGGTGGCGGCGGACGTGCCCCCCGGAGCGGAGCTGGCAGTGCGGATCCAAGGGGACAGTATGGAGCCGTACATCCACGACGAATCCGTGGTGTATGTGAACCACGATCCTCTGCGCCCCGGCGACGTGGGCATCTTCTGCGTGGATGGGGACATGCTGTGTAAGCAGTATTACCGGGACCCCATGGGTACAGTGTATCTGTTCTCCCTCAACCGCAGCCGCAGCGATGCTGACCAGGTGTTTACCGCCGGCAGCGGCCGCAGCCTCACCTGCTTCGGCCGGGTGATGCTCCACACACCGCCCCTCCCCATATAAAAATAAAAAAATCGGAGATGTTGCTGTTATCCGTGCAACATCTCCGATTTTTTTTTCAAAAAAGTCTCGCAGAGTTCGCGTCCGCAGACGCGAAAAATTGGGATCATTTTTCACCGCGACATGCGCGTGAGAGAAAATACCTCTCAGGCTGCCAGTGTGGATTTTTTGCGCCCAGCGCAAAAATTATACGCGCAGCAGGCTGCAAGCCTTTTGTCGAATAATTCCGAAGGAATTTTTGACAGTTGTTAAAGGATGAACCCTCCGTCGCAGGTGAGTACCTGCCCCGTGATGAAATCTGCCGCCGGATCGGCAAAAAAGGCCACCGCCGCCGCAATATCCTCCGGGGTCCCCAGGCGGCCCACAGGTGTCTGCTCCGCCAGCTGGGGCAGCAGCTCTGCCGGCAGCTCGTCCAGCATATCCGTGCGGATGACCCCCGGGGCTACGCAGTTCACCCGGATGTGGCTGGGGGCCAGCTCTGCAGCCAGGGATCGGGTCAGCCCGATGAGAGCCGCCTTGGTGGCGGAGTAGGCCACCTCACAGCTGGCCCCCCGCTGGCCCCAGATAGAGGAGACGTTGACGATACACCCCTCATGCTCATGGAGCATAGAGGGCAGCACCGCCCGGCTGGCGTAAAAGGCGCCGTCCACATTCACGGCGAAAAACTCGTGCCATCGGGCATCCGTTAGCTCCTGGAACAGACACTGTCCGGCGATGCCCGCGTTGTTCACCAGCAGGGAAATGGGCCCGAGGGTCTTCTCCACCCGGTGGACCATGGCCTCCACCTGCTCCCGCCGGGATACGTCCGCCTGACAGATCATAGCCCGGCGGCCCTGGGCCGTCAGCTGCCGGGCCAGCTCCTCGGCCTTGTCCCGGCGCACCCGGTAGCCGATGGCTACGGCCCATCCTCTGCGGGAAAGCTCCGTGGCAATGGCCCGTCCGATGCCCCGGGATGCCCCTGTGACCAGTGCGATCTTCTCCATGATATTCGTCCTCCTCCGGGCTTGATGGAGCTATTATAACAAATTCCCCCCGTCCGCGCAAGAAAAGTGTTGACAAATGCCTGTGGACAGGATATTATAGTACTGTTCTTGCGCGGTTAGCTCAGCTGGTAGAGCACATGCTTGACGTGCATGGGGTCACAGGTTCGAGTCCTGTACCGCGCACCATCGTCAAAAGCCCCGGAATCTCAAGGATTCCGGGGCTTTTCGTTATTTTGCCGAAGGATGCTCCTGGAATTTTCCATCTGCCTGTGTATGTCTCCGTCCTTGTCTTGGAGCGACGGGTATGATATAGTATAGAAGCTCCGGCGTCAGCGCTGCAGGCTCCGGCATGAATAAACGAAAGCGGAAGGGTACTGATACGAATGAGCAGTGTAACGATTTTTGCGGCGATCCTGTTTGTGGTCACCTATGTGGTGATGTTCGCCTTTCAGAGGCTACGTCCCTATGTGGCGATGCTCTCGGCGGTGATCTTTGTGGCAGTGGGCAGCACCGGCATCTTTCCGGACTTTCAATATACTGTGGCCGACGCCCTGGGGCAGATCGACTGGAACGTGATCCTGATGATCGCCGGCACCATGGGCACGGTGTTTTTGTTCATCGAGTCCAAAATGCCCCAGCGCATGAGTGACATCCTGGTTTCCCACATCCACAGCGTCAAGTGGCTGATGGTGATGCTGTCCCTGTTTTCCGGGCTCATCTCCGCCTTTGTGGATAATGTGGCCACGGTGCTGATGGTGGCCCCGGTGGCCCTGGCCCTGTGCAAAAAGCTGAAAATTTCCCCGGTTTCGGCCATTATCTGCATCGCCATCTCCTCCAACCTCCAGGGGGCGGCCACCCTGGTGGGCGACACCACCTCCATCCTCCTGGCCAAGGCCGCGGGGCTGGACTTTATGGACTTTTTCTTTGTGGACGGCCGACCCGGCATGTTCTGGGTCACGGAGTGCGGCGCGGTACTCAGCGCCCTGATGATCCTGTGGTTTTTCAGGAAGGAGAACACTGCCATTTCCATCCAGGACCGCACCTCCGTGGAGGACAAGGGCCCCACGGTGCTGCTGTGCCTGACCATTGTGTCCCTCATCGCCGTGTCCTTCATTCCCTATCAGTCGGCGGCGCAGCCCGGACAGTTTTATAAGCCGGAGATCACCAACGGCCTCATCTGCATGTTCTTCTTTCTCATCGGCCTGGTGCGGGAGGTGGTGCGCTCCGGCAGCCGGGAGATCGTGGGCCGGGCCATTTTGGAGATCGACTTTTACACCCTGGCCCTGCTGGCCGGGCTGTTCGTGGTCATCGGCGGCATCAGCCGGGCGGGCATTATTGACCTGCTGGGCAGCGCCCTGGCCGGTATCAGCGGCGACGGCTCCCGTTGGTCCGTTTTCATCGTGTATACGGTGATCGTGTGGATGTCCGTGTTCTGCTCGGCCTTTATCGACAACATCCCCTATACCGCCACCATGCTGCCGGTGGTGGCTGTGGTGACGGAGCGGCTCAGCGCCGCCGGCGGTCTGACGGTGGAGCCGAATCTCATGTATTTCGGATTGCTGGTGGGCGCGACCCTGGGCGGCAACCTGACGCCTATCGGCGCCAGCGCCAACATCGCCGGCATCGGCATTCTGCGCAAGGAGGGCTACTCCGTCAGCTCCGGGACGTTTATGAAATTCGGCGTGCCGTTTACTCTGGCGGCGGTCATCTCCGGCTATGTGCTGGTGTGGCTGCTGTGGATGTAAGCGGGGGCGGTCGGGGAAGATTCCGTAAAAAATGCGGTTTTCGCGTGGCTTTTTCCTGTGCAGCATGATATAATGGCCGCAAGGCCATTATATTTATTTTTTATGCCATTTTTCTCCCCGGCTTTGCCGGGAAGTAAAATATGTCGGCGCAGAGCACGCCGCCCCGGCGCGGAATCAATCAGGAAAGGCGGGATCCCCTTGGAGCTGAACAAGAAAAACGGCCAGCGCATCTTGCTGATGGTTGCCTGCTGCGTCATACTGTACTGGGGGCTGAACAATCTGTCCACCCTGGGCAGGGTGCTGGACAGCTTTCTTTCCCTGCTCTCCCCCCTGCTGTTGGGCATCTGCATCGCCTATGTGATGAACCTGCTGCTCAAGGCCATCGAGCGCCTGTGGGACAAGGCCCTTAAAAAGGCACCGGAGCTGTGGCGGGTAAAACTGAAGCGTCCCATCTGCCTTGCGCTGACCATGCTGCTGTTTTTGGGCATCATCTTTGCCATTATCTTCATCCTCATCCCCCGGCTGGAGGAGGCCGGCAGCACGCTGGTGGCCAACGTCCCCGTTTATGTGGTCCAGATCGAGGTCTGGTGGGATGGGGTCATCACCTTTGCCGCAGAGCACGGCATCACCCTGCCGGAGCTTTCCATGAATGTGGATAACGCCACCAAGGTCATTACGGATTTCCTCACCAACAACGGTGACAACGTGGTGAATACTACCATTGACATCACCACGTCCATCCTGGGCGCGCTGGTGAATTTTCTGCTGGCGCTGGTGTTCTCCGTGTATCTGCTGGCCCAGAAGGAGACGCTCATGGCCCAGGCCAGGCGGCTGCTGCTGGCGGCCATCCCCAAAAAGGCCGCCGGGCGCACCATGCACGTCCTGAGCCTGACCAACAACGCCTTCTCCAGCTTCGTCACCGGCCAGGTGACGGAGGCGTTCATTCTGGGCACCCTCTGCTGCATCGGCATGCTGATCCTGCGGCTGCCCTATGCCCTGCCGGTGTCGGTAATTATCAGCTTCACTTCGCTGATCCCCATTTTCGGCGCGTGGATCGGCGCGGCCACGGGGGCGTTTCTCATCGTGTTCGTCAGCCCCATCAAGGCGCTGACCTTCCTGATCTTCCTGCTGATATTGCAGCAGGTGGAGGGCAACCTCATTTATCCCAAGGTGGTGGGCAAGTCCGTGGGCCTGCCGGGCCTGTGGGTCCTGGCGGCGGTGACCATCGGCGGCGGCGCCTTCGGCGTTATGGGCATGCTTTTGGGTGTGCCGGTGTGCTCGGTGGTGTATGCCCTGGTGCAGGATTTCATCCGCTCCCGGCCTGCGGAGGAGACCGGGGACCGGGTCGATGGATCCGACCCCACCTTCTCGGCGGAGCCGCCCGAGGAAAAGTGAAAAGAAAACAAAAGCTCCCACGCCGGTTCAAACCGGCGTGGGAGCTATATTATTGGGATGATTTACTTTTTCAGCCCGTCCAGCACATCCTGCAGGCTGATGCCGTCCAGATACTCGTTCACCACCTGCTCCAGCCCTGCCCAGATGGGCAGCGTTTCGCATTCGTGGCAGCGGGGACAGGCGTTGGGCGACTGCTCCAAACAGGCCACGGGAGACAGTCCCCCCTCTGCGGCCCGGAGAATTTCGCCCACTGTGTAGTCCTCGGGTGCCTTTGCCAGCCGATAGCCCCCCTGGAAGCCCCGGGAGGTCTGCAGCAGGCCCGCCCGGTTCAGCACCGGGATGATCTGCTCCAGATATTTTTTGGAGATGTCCTGCCGGGCAGCAATGTCCTTCAAAGCTACCACGCCGTTTCCTTGGTTTTCCGCCAGATCCAGCATCATCCGCAGGGCGTACCGGCCCCGGGTGGAGATCTTCATGCCGCATCCTCCTTTGAGCCCGTCGAAAATTCCATCAGAATTTTCCGACAAAAAGATTGCAGTCTGCCGCGCGCATAATTTTGAGCCTTTGGCTCAAATTCCACACTTGCAACCTGAGCGGTATTTTCTCTCACGCACAGGTCGCGAGAGAAAATGATCTCAATTTTTCACGTCTGCGGACGCGAACTCTGCGAGGCTTTTTACGCGCTGCCTTTATATAATACCACAGTTCGGCCCCTTTCGCAAGGGCTTTACACCATGCGGCAGCTCTCGCAGTTTTCGCAGTCGGGAAACTGGCTGTGATCGTAGGGGATGCCGTTGCGGTCGTAGTAGTCCTTGATGGCGGACTTGATGGCCTCCTCCGCCAGGACGCTGCAGTGCAGCTTGTAGGCGGGCAGGCCGCCCAGGGCGTCCACCACGTCCTTGTTGCTGATGGCCAGGGCCTGCTCCACGGTCTTGCCCTTGATCATCTCCGTGGCCATGGAGGACGAGGCGATGGCGCTGCCGCAGCCGAAGGTCTCGAACTTCACGTCCTTGATGACATCGTTCTCAATGTCCAGATACATCTTCATAATATCGCCGCACTTGGCGTTGCCCACTTCGCCCACGCCGCTGGGGTTCTCGATCTCACCCACGTTCCTCGGGTGCATGAAGTGATCCATAACGGTATCGGTATACAATGCCATGATATTTGCCTCCTTAATTACAGCATGAACGGCTTCTTGCCGCTGACCAGATCTTTCCACATGGGGCTCATATTGCGCAGGTACTCCACGATCCTCGGGACCTCCTGCAGAATGATGTCCACTTCCTCCTCCGTGTTCCACTCGCACAGGCTCAGGCGCAGGGACCCGTGGGCCACCTCGTGGGGCCGGCCGATGGCCAGCAGCACATGGCTGGGGTCCAGGGACCCGGAGGTGCAGGCGCTGCCGGAGCTGGCGCAGATGCCCTTGGCATCCAGCAGAAGCAGCAGGCTCTCGCCCTCGATGCCCTCAAAGCAGAAGTTTATATTGCCGGGCAGGCGATGCACCGGGTCGCCGTTGAGGGCGGAATGGGGGATCTTGGACAGGCCGCTAATCAGCTTGTCCCGCAGGGCGGAGACCTTCCCGGCGTTTTCGTCCATGTGGTCGCAGGCCTCCTGCAGGGCCGCCGCCATGCCCGCAATGGCGGGCAGATTCTCCGTGCCGGCCCGCTTGCCCCGCTCCTGGGCGCCGCCCTCGATGACATTCACCAGGGGGATGCCCTTCCGGGCATACAGTACGCCGGAGCCCTTGGGCCCGTGGAACTTGTGGCCGGAGAGGGAGAGCATGTCGATGTTCTGCTCCTTCACGTCAATGTGCAGGTGGCCCGCCGCCTGTACGGCATCCGTGTGGAAGAGCACGCCCTTTTCCCTGCACACCGCGCCGATCTCGGGGATGGGGAGAATGGAGCCGATCTCGTTGTTGGCGTACATGATGGTCACCAGGGCGGTGTCGGGTCGAATGGCGGCAGCTACCTGCTCGGGGGTGATGGTACCCAGCTGACCCACAGGCAGCAGCTCCACCTCGAAGCCCTCCTTTTCCAGCTTCTTCAGGGTGTGGAGTACCGCGTGATGCTCAAAGGCGGTGGAGATGATGTGCTTCTTGCCCTTCAGGGCCCCGAACCGGGCGGCGGAGATGATGGCCTGGTTGTCGGCCTCGCTGCCGCCGGAGGTGAAGATGATCTCCTTGGGGTCGCAGCCCAGGCACCGGGCCACGGTCTCCCGGGCGCTTTGCAGCGCCTCGGCGGCCCGCTGGCCCACGGTGTGCAGGCTGGAGGGGTTGCCGTAATTGTCCTGCAGACAGGGAAGCATGGCAGCCAGAGCGGTGTTGCTCATTTTGGTGGTGGCTGCATTGTCGGTATAAATGGTCATACGCTGGTCCTCCTGGTATGAAAAATCTAATGCCTACTTATTAGGTATGCTTACAATACCCCTAAAAACTTACTTTGTCAATAGGCTTTTAAAAATATTTTCAGGCTGTCAATAAAGGGGGATAATTACGACTATGGTAAGGAAAGGAGTGCGAGGGAAACCCAAGAAGGGTGTCCCTCGCTATTAAAATCAGTAGTTTTTGAAACTTTTTCAAAGATTCAAAAACTTGGGCAGCGGGGCGAAAAGAACTTTCGGCACGCTGAATTATTTTAACTTTCCCTTGTTTTTTTGGTCCCGGTGTGCTAACCTGAATAAAATGAACGATGGAGTGTACCTAATATGGAAATTCAAAAATCTTCGGAGGATTACCTGGAGACCATGCTGATGATGCAGGAGAAGCACGGCTATATCCGCTCCATCGACGTGGCGGAGCATTTGGGCGTCACCAAGCCCAGCGTCAGCTATGCCACCAAGCGTCTGCGGGAGAGCGGCTATATCACCATGGACAAAACGGGCCTCATCACCCTGGAGCCCAGCGGCCTGGCCATTGCCCGGGAGATGCTGGACCGCCACCATACCCTCACCACCTTCCTTGTCCGCCTGGGGGTGGATCAGGAGACGGCGGAGGCCGATGCCTGCAAGATCGAGCATGACATCAGCCCCCAGACCTTTGCGGCCATCTGCCGCCACGCCCGGGAGCACCAGGGGTAAAAAACAAAAAATGCAGCCGTGGGGCTTTGCCCCGCGGCTGCATTCGTATTGGCCGGTTAATTTTGCCGCTGCAGCTTTTCCAGCATCCGGGTGAATTCCTCCGGCAGCGGACAGGTGAGGGAGATCTTCTCCCCCGTGGCCGGGTGGATGAACTCCAGGCCCGTGGCGTGGAGACACTGGCCCGTCAGCCCCGGCACGGGCTTTTTGGCCCCGTACACCGTGTCCCCCAGGATGGGGTGGCCGATGTAGGCCAGGTGTACCCGGATCTGGTGGGTGCGGCCCGTTTCCAGGCGGCAGCGCAGATGGGTGACGCCCCGATAGCGGGCGATGACCTCCCAGTGGGTCACGGCCCGGCGTCCGTCGGGGATCACGGCCATCTTTTTCCGGTCCGTCCGGTGGCGGCCGATGGGCGCGTCCACGGTGCCGCTGTCCTCCCTGAAATTGCCCACAGCCAGGCACTCGTAGGTACGGGCCAGGGTGTGGTCCGCCAGCTGGGCGGAGAGAAAAGCGTGGGCGGCATCGTTTTTGGCGGCGATGATAAGCCCGCTGGTGTCCCGGTCGATGCGGTGGACGATGCCCGGCCGCATTTGACCGCCGATGCCTGACAGACTCCCGGCGCAGTGGTGCAGCAGGGCGTTGACCAGTGTGCCGTCCGGGTGCCCCGGAGCCGGGTGGACCACCATGCCCACAGGTTTATTCACCACGATCACGTCCCCGTCCTCATAGACCACATCCAGGGGAATGTCCTCCGGCCGGGCCTCCGGCTCCTCTGCCTCCGGCAGAGTGACGGAAACCGTTTCGCCGCCCACAAGCCGGGCGCTTTTCCCGGCGGGCCTACCGTCTACGGTGATAAAGCCCCCCTCAATGAGCCGGGCTGCCGCCGAGCGGGTGAGGCCCGGCAGCTGGGCGGCCAGGAAGGCATCCAGCCGGGCTCCGGCGGATTCAGTTGTGGCCGTCAGGGTCCTTGCGTCCATGGCTGCGCTCCTTTTTGTCGTATTTATCGTAGAACCACAGGTAGTACGCCGCGCCCAGCACGGCGCCCACCACCACAAAGCAATCCGCCAGATTGAAAACAGGGTACTCAAGCAGCGGTGAAATGTCCAGCATATCCACCACATACCCATGCCACACCCGGTCGATCATGTTGCCCAGGCCACCGCCCAGGATGAAAAGCCCCGCCGTGACACCCAGCCGATGCCGAACGATTTTTTTAATCAGCAGCCATGCCACGGCGATCATCAGCGCCGCCGTGATAACCAGCAGTACAGCCGTTTTTCCCGAGAGGCTCGACCAGGCTGCGCCGTAGTTGTGCAGCCGCGTCAGCTGCAGTACCCCCGGGATTAGCTGCGCCGACTCCCCCAGGGCCAGATGGGATACTGTCCAGTATTTCAGCGCCTGGTCAAGCCCTATGAGGACCGCCAGCAGCGCAATGCTCCATGCCATAGAAAAAACTCCTTCTCCGTTTTTCGCTGCTCCTATCATACACGCATTGACAGAAATTTGCAACGCTAAGCGGCTTGTTTTGTACCGGTGAATGTGGTATAATCTCTTAATTAAAGTCGAATCATAGCGCCATTTTGCAAATGGGCGCTTACGGAGGGTTATTTTGGACAGAAAACAAGTGGTTTTATCGGCGGAGGAGACCCTGCGCCAGCGGGATTTTGAGCGGAAGCTGGCGGACATCCACCGCCGGCGCAGTCATGCGCCCCTGGCCCTGGTGGATACCTTCGGCTGCCAGCAGAACGTGGCCGACAGCCAGCACATCATGGGTATGCTCCGGGCCATGGGCTGTGAGTTTACGGACGACGCAGACCGGGCCGACATCATTGTGCTGAACACCTGCGCCATCCGGGACCATGCGGAAAAGCGGGTCTTCGGCAATCTGGGCGCCCTGACCCATACCAAGAAGAAAAATCCCGATCAGATCATCTGCCTGTGCGGCTGCATGGCCCAGCGGCCGGAGATCGCCGAGAAGGTCCGGGTGAGCTACCGCCATGTGGATCTGGTGTTCGGCCCCCAGGCCATGTGGAAATTCCCGGAGCTTTTATACCGTGTCTACACCCAGCGGGGCCGTGTATTCTCCGTGGAGGATGAGAGCGGCACCATCGCCGAGGGGATGCCCGTTGTGCGGGAGGGCCGCACCCGGGCGTGGGTCTCCATCATGTACGGGTGCAACAATTTCTGCTCCTACTGCATCGTGCCCTATGTCCGGGGCCGGGAGCGCAGCCGGGACATGGATAAGATCGTGGCCGAGGTGCAGGAGCTGGCCGCCCAGGGCTATAAGGAGATCACCCTCCTGGGCCAGAACGTGAACTCCTACGGCAAGGACTTGGAGCCCCGGCACGACTTCGCCGACCTGCTGCGGGAGCTGGACAAGATCGACGGGGACTTTCTCCTGCGGTTTATGTCCTCCCAGCCCAAGGACGCCTCCTTCAGGCTCTTTGACACCATGGCAAACAGCCGCCATGTGGCCCACCAGCTGCACCTGCCGGTGCAGTCCGGCTGCGACCGGGTACTCCGGGCCATGAACCGGCCCTACGACCGGGCCCGGTATCTGGAGCTCGTCACCTATGCCCGCCAGGTCATGCCCGACCTGGTGCTCACCTCCGACGTCATCATCGGCTTCCCCGGGGAGACGGAGGCGGAGGCCATGGAGACGGTGGACCTGGTGCGCCAGGTGGAGTTTGACGCCCTGTTCACCTTCATTTTCTCCCCCCGCCCCGGCACCCCGGCGGCCAAGATGGACGACCCCGTGCCCCGGGCGGAGAAGCAGAAGTGGTTTGATACCCTCTGCGCCGCGCAGAATGAGATTTCCGCCCGCCACCACGCCCGCTATGTGGGCAAGACCCTCCGCTGCCTGGTGGACGGCGAGACGGACGATGCCCGCTGGCCCCTGTCCGCCCGCACCGCCGGAGGCCGCCTGGTGCATCTTGTAGGCGACAAATCCGCCCTGGGCCAGTACCGGGACGTGAAGATCACCGACAGCAACACCTGGGCCCTGTTCGGCGAGATGGTGTAACGGATATTTTGGTGTTTTGATATGTCATTGCGAAGCCAGTGCGCACACTGGCTGTGGCAATCCGTAACCCCCTGCGAAAATTCCCAATCCATCCGTAGGGGCCGATGCCCACATCGGCCCTACGGAGTTCTATCGGTAAACACTCCGTAGGAGCCGGCGGTTGCCCACCGTTGTGCCAGCCGACTGACAGGCGCTGTCGTGCCTGCCAATCGGGGCACTTCCTCGAAATCGCTCTGCTTCTTCCGCCACAGGCGGCGCTTCGGTGATTTCCCCGACGGCCCGTCCCTGCGCGCAAATTAAGGGCGCGCAAACCCCCGCCGCCCCATTCGCTCAATTTCTCAATGTAAGGAGGCGCTTTCATGCCCACCATTCAATGCTTAGACTCCCATGTGGCCGACCTCATCGCCGCCGGCGAGGTGGTGGAGCGCCCGGCCAGCGTGGCCAAGGAGCTGCTGGAAAACGCCCTGGACGCCGGGGCCTCCGCCATTTCCGTGGAGGTGCAGCACGGGGGACTTACCTATCTGCGCATCACCGATAACGGCTGCGGCATCGCCCCTTCGCAGCTGCCTACCGCCTTCCTGCGCCACGCCACCAGCAAGCTCCGCCGGGCGGAGGATCTGGCCGCCATCGGCACCCTTGGCTTCCGGGGCGAGGCCCTGGCTGCCATTGCCGCCGTGTCCCGGGTGGACATCTTCTCCCGGGAACGGGGGGCGGATCAGGGCGCATCTCTCCACTTAGAGGGCGGCGTGCCCGGCCAGGTCACCGAGACCGGCTGCCCCGAGGGCACCACCATCTGCGTCCGGGACCTGTTTTTCAACACCCCCGCCCGCATGAAGTTTATGAAGAAGGATACCGCCGAGGGGGCCGCCGTCACCGGTGTGGTCACCCACCTGGCCCTGAGCCACCCGGAGGTATCCGTGAAGCTGATCCGGGACGGGGCCGAGGTGCTCCACACCCCCGGGGACGGCCAGCTGCGCTCTGCTGTCTACGCCGCTCTGGGCCGGGATTTCGCCCTGGGCCTGCTGCCGGTTTCCGGCTGCGGCGGGGAAATTCAGGTGGAGGGCTTCGTCACCAAGCCCCTAAACGGCGGCGGCACCCGGGCCCGGCAGCTGTTTTTCGTCAATGGCCGGTTCGTCAAGAGCCAGCTTCTCACCGCCGCCCTGGAGGAGGCCTACCGCAACCGCCTGCTCAAGGGCAAGTTCCCCGGCTGCGTCCTGCACATCACCCTGCCGAAAAATACCGTGGACGTGAACGTCCACCCGGCCAAGACCGTGGTGAAATTTCAGAACGAGCGGGCCGTATTCGACGCGGTACACTACACCGTCAAGGACCTGCTCACCGCCGGGGAAGCCCCGGCTCCCAAGCCCGCCCAGCAAACCTTCTATCAGTCCATGACCGTGCAGGAGTACAAGGAGCGGCAGACCCCGCCCCCGGCGGAAAAGCGCCCCTTGGGCAGCTACACCGCCCGCCCGGCGGTGGACCCGGACGCCAGGCTCCCCCTGCACGACATTGTGCATCGCCCCGCCCCGCTCCCGGCCCGGGATCCCCGGCCCGCAGAGACCCGCCCGGCCCCGGCGGAAACAAAGGCCCGAACGGAGCCCACCGCCCCGGCTTTTTCTCCGGCGGAGGAAAAGCCTGCTTCCGCAGAGGCCCCCGTCTCCCGGCGCAATACCATTGACCTGCCCATCCAGCAGACTCTCACGGAAAAGCCCGCCCCCTGGCGGATGGTGGGTGAGGCGCTGGATACTTATATCATATGCCAGGATGAAAGCGAGAATCTCTGGCTCATTGATAAGCACGCCGCCCATGAGCGCCTGCGCTTTAACGCCCTGAAGGAGCGGCAGGAGCCGCCCATGAGCCAGCTGCTGCTCCAGCCCCTGGCGGTGGATTTGGAGGCGGATGCCTACGCCGCCGCCCTGGCAAGCCTATCCCTTTTGGAGGAGCTTGGCTTCTCCTGTGAGGATTTCGGCGCCGGGACGCTGCTGGTGCGCGAAATTCCGGCGGACATCCGCTCGGAGGATGCCGCCGCCACCGTGGAGGAGCTGGCAGAGGACCTGCGCCTGGGCCGGGCCGACCCCGCCGCCGCAAGGGACCACCTCCTGCAGACCATGGCCTGCAAGTCCGCCATCAAGGCGGGGATGCACACCGCTCCCGCGGAGCTGCGCGCCCTGGTGGACCGGGTGCAGTCCGGCGAAATTCAGTACTGCCCCCATGGCCGCCCCGTGGCGGTGAAGCTCACCCGCTACGAGATCGAGAAGATGTTCAAGCGCGCTTAAAACGGCCCCCATAAAGAAACATTTTGCACTTTTCCACAAAGTTTTCCACCTTTTCCCAGCGAGACCCGCCGCTCCGGCGGCAGAAAGATGTGACCGATTATGGCTGAACTGACCCCCATGATGAAGCAATACTTAGAGATCAAGGAGCAGAACAAGGACTCCATCCTGTTCTTCCGCTTGGGTGATTTCTACGAGATGTTCGGCGCCGACGCCCGGACGGCTTCCCGGGAGCTGGACCTGACCCTCACCACCCGGGACAAGGACAAAAATAAACCCTTCGATGAAAAGGTGCCCATGTGCGGCATCCCTTATCACTCCTCCGATGGGTATATCGCCCGGCTCATCGCCAAGGGCTATAAGGTGGCCATCTGCGAGCAGACCGAGGACCCGGCCACGGCCAAGGGCCTGGTGAAGCGGGACATCATCCGGGTGGTCACCCCCGGCACCGTGCTGGACGATACCTCCCTGGAGGCCGGGCGCAGCAACTTCTGCGCCGCCGCCTGGATGGCGGAGGGACGCACGGGCTTTGCCGCCTGTGACATCTCCACCGGCCAGACCCACGCTACCGCCTTTTCCGGCCCCGATGCCGCCGTCCACCTGCTCAACGAGGTGGCCCGGTTCTCCCCGGCGGAGATCATCCTCAACGATGCCGCCGCCCGGGACACCGCCCTGCGGATGCTCACGGAGGATAAGCTCTCCTGCCACCGGGAGATCCGGGAGATCGACGGCCCCGCCGCCCGGGCCCGGGTGGCCGCCCAGTTCGGGGAGCAGTCCCTTTCGGATTTCCCTGCCGATAACTACGCTCCCCTCCTGGCCCTGGGCAATCTTCTGAATTACCTCCATGAGACCCAGAAGGGCGACCTGCACCACATCGATACCCTGGATTTTTATCACCAGGGCCAGTTCATGGAGCTGGACATCTCCGCCCGGCGCAACTTAGAGCTGACGGAGACCCTCCGCAGCAAGGAGAAAAAGGGCAGCCTCCTGTGGGTGCTGGATAAAACCAGGACCGCCATGGGCGCGCGGATGCTCCGCAGCTGGCTGGAGCGGCCCCTTCTCAGCGTCCGGGATATTGACTGCCGGGCGGACTGCGTGGAGCGCCTGGTAAATGACACCGTCACCCGGGAGGAGCTGGTTCTGGCCCTCTCCGGTATCAGTGATATGGAGCGGCTCATGAGCCGCATTGTCTACGGCAGCGCGGGGGGCCGGGATGTAGTGGCCCTTCGCGCCGCCATGGAAAAGCTCCCCGCCATCAAGGCGCTGCTGGCGGCCTTCCCCAAGGGTCGCCTGCATGAGCTGTGCCGCACCCTGGACACCCTGGACGACTTGGCAAAGCGCATCGCCGATACCCTTCAAGACGAGCCCCCCTTCTCCGTCCGGGAGGGCGAGTTCATCCGGGACGGCTTCCACCCGGAGGTGGACCGGCTCCGGGGCATCCTCCACGGGGGCAAGGGCCTCATGGCCTCCATGGAGGCCCAGGAAAAAGAAAAGACCGGCATCCGCACCCTGAAGATCGGGTATAACAAGGTGTTCGGCTACTATATCGAGGTGTCCAACTCCTTCAAGGATCAGGTCCCCGACACCTATATCAGAAAGCAGACCCTGGTAAACGGCGAGCGCTATATCACCCAGGAGCTGAAAAACCTGGAGAGCGACATCCTCACCGCCAGCGACCGGGTCTCCGCCCTGGAATATGAGCTGTTCACCGATCTGCGCACGGAGCTTGCCGGCCAGGTGTCCCGGATCCAGGCCAGCGCCTCGGCGGTGGCGGAGCTGGATAGCCTCTGCTCCCTGGCGTCTGTGGCCGTCAGCAACGGCTATTGCCGCCCCACGGTGGACGACTCCGGCGTCCTGGAGATTCACGACGGCCGCCACCCGGTGGTGGAAAAAATGCGCCCGGACGCCCTGTTTGTCCCCAACGACACCTACATGGGCGAAAAAGAGGGCCGGGCCGCCATCATCACCGGCCCCAATATGGCCGGTAAATCTACCTATATGCGCCAGGTGGCCCTCATCGTGCTTCTGGCCCAGATCGGCTCCTTCGTCCCGGCCAAAAGCGCCCGTCTGGGCGTGGTGGACCGTATCTTCACCCGCATCGGCGCGTCGGACGACCTCTCCGCCGGCCAATCCACCTTCATGGTGGAGATGACCGAGGTCAGCGATATTCTCCGCTCTGCCACCAAAAGCAGCCTGCTGATCCTGGATGAGATTGGCCGGGGTACCAGCACCTTTGACGGCATGAGCATTGCCCGGGCGGTGCTGGAATACTGCGCCGACCCCAAAAAGCTGGGGGCCAAGACCCTGTTCGCCACCCATTACCATGAGCTCACGGACATGGAACACAGCCTCCCCGGCGTGCAGAATTACAACATCGCCGTCCGCGCCCGGGGGGAGGAGATCATCTTCCTGCGCAAGATCGTCCCCGGCGGCGCCGACCGCAGCTACGGCATCGAGGTGGCCCGCCTGGCGGGCCTGCCGGAGGGGGTCATCACCCGAGCCAAGACCATCCTGCGGGAGCTGGAGACCGAGGCCGGCAAGCCTCTGCCCCCTACTCGGGAGGAGACAGACCAGGTTTCCCTCTCCAATTTGGCTGAGAGCGAGGTAATTGACCGCCTCCGCCGGGAGCAGGTGGACACCCTCTCTCCCATTGAGGCATTGAACCTCCTCTACGAGCTGAAGCAAAAGCTGCAGTGACCACCCTGCCGCAGGGGCGACCCCGGCGGTCACCTGCCCGCTGCACTTCTTATTACGCATCTGCAGAGGGCGGCGGTTGCCCACCGTCGTGCCAACCGATTCCCGGCCACTGTCGTGGCCGCCAATCGGGGCACTTCCTCGAAACCGGCTCGCTTCATCTGCCACTGGCAGCG
>CAVKFX010000053.1:0-7781 GCA_963655625.1 uncultured Eubacteriales bacterium
GCTTTACAAATGTTTTTTTCTATGCTATGATGAATCCAGCTTAAAGATTGGAGGACAAAATTATGGCATTGATTTCTAAGATGAACCGCTGCGCCGTGTGCGGCAGCAGCGAGGTAGTATACAACGAGGCTGCCGGTCTGTACCATTGCCCCGTGTGCGGCAAGGACAGCGCCGAGCCCATGTCCCAGACAGACCTGACGACCATCAACCGCATCGCCGTTTTGGGCGACACCGACGGCGAGATGGACGAGCTCCGCCGCCGCTATCCCCGGCTGGACCTGCCCACCTGGAGCAAGGAAGACCGTCTGCAGCTCTGATAACCTCACTATTTCCCATTTCTTTTCCATACTGAGGATACCCCTCAGAAAAAGATCCCGAGTCAGCCGCCCGGGATCTTTTTTTGTCCATTTTCCCCTCATACTGTCCACCGGGTCTCTGCCGCGTCCCCCGCCAACCGGATGCAGTCGATGAGCTGCAATGAACAGGCTGTCTTTTTTCTCCACGGCTGCCGGGCACATACGGCGTCCTGCCGGCTCATGCGCCGCCCTCCTTTTCCCCGGCCTTTTCAAGTCCTTGCCGACAGGGAGCCGCCGACAGCAGAGCAAACTCCCCCACAGCGGACTTTTCGGTAATTTTTCTCCTTAAATTTCCAATAAAAATATCGGAAAGCCCTTGCATTTACTTTTTCGGTGTGCTATACTCTGCCCATGAAGTTAGTTACGGCTAACTATTTTTTATTCCTGGAAGTTAGTCGCCCTTAACCCAATATACGGCGGGGCCGCCCCCGCAGAAAAGAGGCGTATATGTCAGTCAATGAGAAAAATTTCCTGCAGATCGTGGACCTGCAAAAGGGCTACGGCGCAGGCGAGACCCGGCAAGAGGTGCTGCGGGGCATGAATTTCTCCGTGGCCAAGGGGGAGGTCTGCGTGCTGCTGGGCCCCTCCGGCAGCGGCAAATCCACCCTGCTGAACATCATCGGCGGCATCGACAGCGCCGATGGCGGCTACATCTCCATCGGCGGCGACAAGCTCCGGGACATGAGTGAAAAACGGCTCACCCAGTACCGCCGCAAGCACCTGGGCTATGTGTTCCAGCTGTATAACCTCATCGGCAACCTGAACGTAAAAGAGAACATCGAGACCGGCGCCTACCTCTCCGATGCCCCCCTGGATATCGACGAGCTGCTGCACACTCTGGGCCTTTACGAGCATCGCTATAAGCTGCCCAATCAGCTCTCCGGCGGCCAGCAGCAGCGGGTATCCATCGGCCGGGCCATTGTGAAAAACCCCGATATTCTCCTGTGCGACGAGCCCACCGGCGCATTGGACTACGCCACCTCCAAGGAGATCTTGAAGCTCATTGAGGACATCAACAAGAAGTATGGCAACACCGTGGTCATGGTGACCCACAACGAGGCTATCCGGGGCATGGCTGACCATGTGGTGAAGCTCCGGGATGGCCAGGTGCGCAGCAACCAGCGCAACGAACACAAAATTTCCGCGGCCGACCTGGAATGGTAAGAGGTACATACATGAAAAAGAAGATCAAAAATCCCCTGAGAAAGCGCGTGGGCCGGGAGCTGCTGGGGGATTGGCGAAAGTACCTGGTGGTGTTTTTGTTCCTGGTGCTGACCATCGGCTTTGTCTCGGGCATGTATGTGGCCAATGAAAGCATGATGGCCGCCAACCGCTCCGGCGTGGTGAATTACAAACTGGAGTACGGCCACTTCGAGCTTTCTTCCAAGGCTGATGATGCCCTTTTATCGGCCATCGAAACAGGCGAAAAGGCCGACGTGAAGCAGTTCTATGCGGACAAGGCTCAAAAGGAGCTGGACGAGAAGTTTAAAGGCGAATTCGACAAGGAATTTGATGGCAAATTCCAGGAGGAGTTTGCCGCCAAGTTCCGCACTCAGTTCGACCCCACCTTTAAAGAAAAGTTTGACGCCCAGTTTGAGGCGGGGGTATTGCAGCAGCTGTTGGCCTCAGGTGCGGACCAGCAGACCGCCCAGGCCATGCTCCCCGCCGCCGTAGCCCAGGCCAAAGCCGACGGCACCTATCAGACCGCCTATGACCAGGCCTACCCCGCCGCCTATGACCAGGCGTACAAGACCGCCTTCGACGAGGCCTACGACAGTGCCTATGACGAGGCCTACGACAAGGCGTACCAGAAAGCCCAGGATAAACTCCAGACGGAAATCGACGAAAAGTACGCCGACGCGGAGGAGAAATACGAGCTCAGCGACCCGGATTTCAAGCCCGTCCCCGTGACCCTGTATGAAAACTTCTTCCGCAACGAAACGGAGGATAACAACAACGACGGCCAGAGCGACGGCACTATCCGGGTCTATGCCCCCACCACGGACATCAACCTGGCCTGTCTGCTGGACGGCCGCTTCCCGACGTCGGCGGACGAGATCGCCATCGACCGCATGCACGCAGATAACGTAGGCGTCCGGGTGGGCGACACCATCACCGTAGGCGGGCAAAAGTTCCAACTGGTGGGCCTGCTGGCCTATGTCAACTACTCCACCCTCCACGAAAAGACCACGGACCTGATGTTCGATGCCCTGAAGTTCGACGTGGCCATGGTCACGGAGGAGGGCTTCGCCCGTCTCCATGAGCCCATCCACTACGCCTATGCCTGGCAGTATGTCACCCCTCCCGCAGACGAGACGGCGGAAAAATCTCTCTCCGACGACTTCATGCGGGCTCTGCTGACCCAGACTGTGGTGGCGGAGAACGACCTGGAGGACTACGTGCCCCGGTACGCCAACCCCGCCGTCAACTTTGCCCCCGACGACATGGGCTCTGACGAGGCCATGGGCGGCGTGCTGCTGGACATTCTCACGGTGATCATCGCCTTCATCTTTGCCGTGACCATCAGCAACACCATTGCCAGGGAGGCCCCGGCCATCGGCACTCTCCGGGCCTCCGGCTATACCCGCGCAGAGCTTACGCGCCATTACCTGACTATGCCCGTCATCGTCACCCTCTTTGCCGCCATTGTGGGCAATGTGCTGGGCTACACGGTGTTTAAGAACGTGGTGGTGGGGATGTACTACAACAGCTACAGCCTGCCCGCCTACCAGACCATCTGGAATCCCCAGGCGTTTATCAAAACCACGCTGATCCCGGTGGTACTGATGTTTGTGGTGAACCTGCTCATCATCACCCGCATGATGCGCCACACACCCCTGGAATTTCTGCGCCGACAGCTGAAAAAGACCCGGCGGAAAAAGGCCGTCCGCCTGCCGCCCTGGCGCTTCTTCGCCCGCTTCCGCCTGCGGATTATTTTCCAGAACGTGAGCAATTATGTCATCCTGTTCGTGGGCGTATTTTTCGTCATGGTCATGCTGGCCATGGCCGTGGGCATGCCCAGCACCCTGGCCTATTACCAGGATAATTCCGAAAATATGATCTTCGCCAAGTACCAGTATGTACTCAAGGACTATGAGGATGCGGACGGAAATGCCGTCTCCACCGCCATAGACGGCGCGGAAAAGTTCTCCCTGTCGACTCTGCTGCACCGGAGCGACGCCCTGGATGAGGAGGTCTCCGTATACGGTGTAGAGCCGGACAGCCGGTATGTCCACTGCCCGGGCATGGCGGACCTGCAAGGCGGCCAGGTTTATATCACCCAGAGCTTTAGCGAGAAGTACCACATCCAGGTGGGCGACACCGTGACCCTGGACGAAAAGTATGAGAACAAGAGCTATGAATTTACCGTAGCGGGCCTGTATGACGGCAGTCAGAGCATCGCCGTGTTCATGCCCATCGCGGAATTCCGGGAGACCTTTGACCAGGACGAGAACGCTTTCTCCGGCTTCTTCTCGGATGCGGAGCTCACGGACCTGGATCAGGACAATGTGGCCACGGTCATCACCATCCGGGATATTCAGAAGATGGCCGACCAGCTGGACCACTCCATGGGCTCCTACATGACCTATTTCCAGTACCTGTGCATCCTCCTGTCGGCGGTGATGATCTATCTGCTGACCAAGCTCATCATCGAGAAGAACGAAAACGCCATCTCCATGGTGAAGATCCTGGGCTATGAGAACAGCGAAATTGCCCGTCTGTACCTGCTGAGCACCACCATCGTGCTGGTGCTGGCGGACGCTGTCAGCGTGTTTTTGGGTGTGGCCGTGATGAATG
This sequence comes from uncultured Eubacteriales bacterium, assembly GCA_963655625.1. Lineage (GTDB taxonomy): Bacteria > Bacillota > Clostridia > Oscillospirales > Oscillospiraceae > Vescimonas. The sequence goes on from CAVKFX010000053.1 coordinate 4,155, forward strand.
TGGCCTGGCGGGCCATCATGGCCGGCTACAGCGGCTGGTTCAGCTTCCGCATGGAGCCTATGGGCTATGTGAAGATGTTCGCCTTCGTACTCATAGGCTACCTGCTGGTGCTGGGTCTGGATTTCCGCCGGATCCAAAAGATCCCCCTGGACCGGGCGCTGAAGGGCGCGGAGTGACTCCCGTACAAAGCCTCAAGAGGTCCGCAAGTCCCGTTTGGGATTTGCGGACCTCTTGTTTTTCCGGTATTTCGCCCTCACTCATGCCCTTCGGCGGCGATCATGTGCAGTCCGTGCTCCAGGGCTCCGATCACGGCAGCCAGATTCTCCCGGGCTGCCTTTTCAGACCCCGGAAGATTCAGCAGCAGGCTGCTGCCCCTGATCCCGGCCACAGCCCGGGACAGCATGGCCCGGGGGGTGACCTTCAGCCCCTCCACCCACATGGCCACAGGGATGGCAGGGATCTCCCGCTCCAGCACGGCCCGGGTCGCCTCCGGCGTCATATCCCGGGGAGACAGACCTGTGCCGCCGGTGGTCACAATGAGATCGATGCCCCTCCGGTCGGCGCAGTCCCGCAGCTCCGCGCTGATCTGCTCCCTCTCATCCGGCAGGATGGCGGTGTGCGTGACGGCAAACCCCGCCTCCTCCAGCATGGCCCGGACGGCAGGCCCACTGGTGTCGGGCCGCAGGCCCCGGCTGCCCTTATCGCTTACGGTGATGACGGCGGCTGTATACTTCATAGCGATTCCTCCTGTTTTCTGTAACCTAAGGCGGCGGAGATCATGGTCGCTGTGGCGCAGACCTGCTGCACCGCCGCGTTGAATTCGTCCGAGTGTGTGCTGCGCAGCATGCCGATGATCCCCACGGTGTACTGCACCCTCCCCTCCACATTGTGGATGGGCGCCGAGATGGAGCGCAGGCCGATCTTGTATTCTCCGTTTTCAATGGCATAGCCCTGAGTGCGGCATACCTCCACCTCCCGCAGCAGGGAGGGAATATCCGTAATGGTATGAGGTGTAAACTGAGTCAAGCTCTGGCTCCGCAGCAGATTTTCCGCCCCGGCCCGGGACATATGCGCCAGGAACACCTTCCCCTGAGACGTGCAGAAAACCGGCAGCCGGGAGCCTATATCCGACACGATGCGCAAGCCCTCCCGGCTCTCCACCTGGTCCAGGGTGATGACGCTGCCGCTCTCGTAAACGGAGAGCATCACGGATGCCCCGGTCTCCCGGCACAGATGCTCCATATAGGGCCGCGCTACCATCGAGATGTCCCAGGACCGCTCCACCTGCCGCCCGTATTCAAACAGGCGCATGCCCAGCGCGTATCTCCCGTCCGGGGTCTGGGTCACCACGTCGTAGGCCCGCATGGTGGTCAGCAGCCCGAACACCGTGCTTTTGGGATAGCCGCACAGGGCCGCCAGATCCTTCAGCAGCAGCGGCTTGCCCGCCTGGTTCATGAGCTGCAGCAGCTCCATGGCCTTTGCCACGGACAGAATGATGTTGCCGTCCACCACTTCGTACCCACTCCTTTCCCCTTCAGCATAGCAAAATCGCCCTTCTCCGTCAAGAAGAATCCGACTATACTGCCATTAAATCCGATAATGTCGAACTGCCTGTTTGAAATCCCACCGACCGAAATGGTAAAATCAAGGGAAAGGAAGGGTTTCCGTATGAACGATGGAGCAGGCAGAAGCATTACATATCTCAGGCTGTCGGTGACGGACCTGTGCGACCTTCGCTGCCGATACTGCATGGCGGAGGAAGGCGTGGAAAAGCACCCCCATGAGGCTCTTTGCTCCTTTGAGGAGCTGCAGACGTTTGCCGCAGCTGCCGTCCGATTGGGCGTGAATAAAATACGCATTACCGGCGGCGAGCCCCTGGTCCGCCGCGATATCCCTGAGCTGTGCGCCATGCTGCGGGCCGTTCCCGGCGTGGCGGAGCTATGCCTGACCACCAATGGCACTAAACTGGCCCGGCTGGCCCGTCCCCTGCGGGAGGCCGGCGTAGACCGGCTGAACATCAGCCTGGATTCCCTCCGCCCGGAGCGCTACCGGGCCATCACCCGGGTGGGCAGCCTGGACACGGTCCTCTCGGGCATCCGTGCCGCGGAGGATGCCGGATTCGAGAATTTAAAAATCAACTGCGTCCTCCTGGGCGGCATCAACGACGATGAAATAGAGGACTTTGTCCGCCTGACCCTAAGCAGGCCCTGGCAGGTGCGATTTATTGAGCTGATGCCCATGGGCGTGTGCGCCGCCTGGCCCCGGGAGCGTTTTTTGTCGGCGCAGACCGTCCTGGACCGGGTGCCGCAGCTGCAGGAAATTGGGGCGAGCGGCGTCGCCAAGCTCTACCGCCTGCCGGGCGCTGTGGGAACCGTAGGGCTCATCGAGCCTATGAGCTGTGCCTTCTGTGCAGATTGCTCCCGCATCCGCATCACGGCGGACGGCAAGCTGAAGCCCTGCCTCCATTCAGATGCAGAGTTCTCCCTGCGGGGCCTCACAGGCACGGCCCTGGAGCAGGCCATCCGCCGGGGCATCGCCAGGAAGCCCCAGCGGCACCACTTAGAGGAGACCGGCCGCACGGAAACACACCGGAGCATGTTTGAGATCGGGGGCTGACGGATATGAACTTGACACATTTTAATGAGCAGGGCCGGGCCCGCATGGTGGATGTAAGCGAAAAGGCCCCCACCCACCGGGTAGCCCGGGCCGCCGCCACGGTGCATATGACCGCCGAAACCATGGATAAGATCCGCCAGGGCCGCATCGGCAAGGGCGATGTGCTGGCCGTGGCCCAGGTGGCAGGCATCATGGCCGCCAAGAAAAACAGCGACCTGATCCCCATGTGCCACCCCCTTTTGCTGACAAAGGTAGATATTACCTTTGAATTAGCGGAAACCGCCCTGCATGTGTGCAGTGAGGTCCGCTGCACCGGTGAGACGGGCGTGGAAATGGAGGCCCTGACGGCGGTCTCCGTAGCGGCGCTGACGGTGTACGATATGTGCAAGGCCGTCCAGCGGGATATAAGCATCACCGACATCCGTCTCCTTTATAAAGAGGGCGGCAAGAGCGGTGTATATAAAGCCGAGGTGTAAGCTATGGCAACAGTTACAGCGGTCAATATCAGTATAAAAAAAGGCACCCGAAAGCACGCCGTGCCGTACATTGATCTCAAGTGCCGCCACGGCATCGTGGGCGATGCCCACGCCGGCGATTGGCACCGGCAGATCAGCCTTTTGGCAGAGGAAAGCGTGGACACCATGCGTGCCCTCTGCTCCATCCCCCTGGATGCAGGAGTTTTCGCAGAAAACATTAATACCCGAGGCATCGACCTCAAGCACCTGCCCGTGGGCACCCGCCTGCGTGTGGGGGAAACAGAGCTGGAGGTCACCCAAATCGGCAAGCAGTGCCATAACGATTGTGAGATCAAGCGTACCGCCGGCAAATGCGTCATGCCCACAGAGGGCATCTTTGCCGTGGTGGTAAAAGAGGGCCGTGTGCAGGCCGGGGATAAGATCGAGGTGCTGAAATGAAGCTTATTAAAACGGAGGATGCCGTAGGCCATGTGCTCTGCCACGACATGACTCAGATCATCAGGGGGCAGTATAAGGACGCCCGCTTCCGCAAGGG
>CAVKFX010000054.1:0-12874 GCA_963655625.1 uncultured Eubacteriales bacterium
CCCATCGGCAGGGCATGGAGCTGATCTGCAAGCAGTTTGCTGCCGTGCTGGAGAAGCTGGGCGTCACCGAGATCGAGGCCCTGGGTCAGCCCTTTGACCCGGAGAAGCACAACGCCGTCATGCACATCGACGATGAAAATTTCGCCGAGAACACCGTGGCCGAGGTATTCCAAAAGGGCTATCAGATGGGCGACAAGGTGGTCCGCTTCGCCATGGTAAAGGTGGCCAATTAAAAAAGTATATCCCGGGCCCAGGCCCGTATGAAATAGTTAACACATAAAACGTATATAGATTTAGGAGGCAATTATTATGTCTAAAGTTATCGGTATTGATCTGGGTACAACCAATTCCTGCGTAGCCGTTATGGAAGGCGGCGAGGCAGTTGTCATCGCCAACGCTGAGGGCAACCGCACCACCCCGTCCGTGGTGGCATTTTCCAAGACCGGCGAGCGTATGGTGGGCCAGGTGGCAAAGCGCCAGGCTATCACCAACCCCGACCGCACCATCTCCTCCATCAAGCGTGAGATGGGCTCCGACCACAAGGTGAACATCGACGGCAAGTCCTACACCCCCCAGGAGATCAGCGCCATGATCCTGCAGAAGCTGAAGAGCGACGCCGAGGCCTATCTGGGCCAGCCTGTCACCGAGGCGGTCATCACCGTTCCCGCTTACTTCACCGATGCCCAGCGCCAGGCCACCAAGGATGCCGGCAAGATTGCGGGCCTGGAGGTCAAGCGTATCATTAACGAGCCCACCGCCGCAGCCCTGGCCTACGGTGTGGATAAGGAGCAGGCCCAGAAGATCATGGTCTACGACCTGGGCGGCGGCACCTTCGATGTTTCCATTTTGGAGATTGACGACGGCGTTATCGAGGTCCTGGCCACCGCCGGTAATAACCGCCTGGGCGGCGATGACTTCGACCAGTGCATCATGAAGTACCTGGTGAGCGAGTTCAAGCGCACCGATGGCATTGACCTCTCCGGCGATAAGGTGGCCATGCAGCGCCTGAAGGAGGCCGCCGAGAAGGCCAAGATCGAGCTGTCCGGTGTTACCAGCAGCAATATTAACCTGCCCTATATCACCGCCGACGCCACCGGCCCCAAGCACCTGGATGTCACCCTGACCCGGGCTAAGTTCAATGAGCTCACCGGCCACCTGGTGGATGCCACCATGGGTCCTGTGCGTCAGGCTATGAGCGATGCAGGCCTGAAGCCCTCTGATTTGGCTAAGGTCCTGATGGTGGGCGGCTCCAGCCGTATCCCCGCCGTGGTGGAGGCTGTGAAAAACTTTACCGGCAGTGAGCCCTTCAAGGGCATCAACCCCGATGAGTGCGTGGCCATGGGCGCCGCCCTCCAGGCGGGCGTTCTCACCGGCGATGTCAAGGGCCTGCTGCTGCTGGATGTCACCCCCCTGTCCCTGGGTATTGAAACCATGGGCGGTGTATGCACCCGTTTGATCGAGCGCAACACCACCATCCCCGTGAAGAAGAGCCAGATCTTCTCCACCGCCGCCGATAACCAGACCTCCGTGGAGGTCAACGTCCTCCAGGGCGAGCGTGAGATGGCTGCCGCCAACAAGAGCCTGGGCCGCTTCCACCTGGACGGCATCGCCCCGGCCCGCCGCGGCGTGCCTCAGATCGAGGTCACCTTCGACATCGATGCCAACGGCATCGTGAACGTCTCCGCCAAGGACCTGGGCACCGGCAACGCCCAGCACATCACCATCACTTCCTCCTCCAACATGAGCAAGGAGGACATTGAGAAGGCCGTGAAGGAAGCCGAGCAGTATGCCGCCGAGGACGCCAAGATCAAGGAAAAGGTGGAGGTCCGCAACCAGGCCGACCAGATGGTCTACCAGGCCGAAAAGACCCTCAGCGAAGTGGGCGACAAGGTCCCCGAGAGCGAGAAGGCTCCCATCCAGGCCGGCATCGACAAGCTGAAGGAGACCCTCAAGGGCGAGGATACGGATGCCATCAAGGCTGCCACCGAGGAGCTGACTCAGCTGTTTTACAAGATGAGCGAGAAGCTGTATCAGCAGGCGCCCCAGGGCGACGCCTCTGCCCAGCAGCCCGGCGCCGACGCCGGCGCCCAGGGCGGCCAGTACTACGACGCCGACTACAAGGTAGTTGATGACGACGATCAGAACAATAAGTAATGTTCCGTTTAACCGCAGAGGGGCAGGATTCCTGCCCCTCCTTGCGGCGTTAGGAAAGAGGAGGAATCCCCAGAAGGGAGAAACCGTTTATGGCTGAAAAAAGAGATTATTACGAGGTGCTGGGCATCCAAAAGGGCGCCTCGGAGGATGAAATCAAAAAAGCATATAAAAAGCTGGCCCGAAAATACCACCCGGACATGAACCCCGGCGATAAAGAAGCCGAGGAGAAGTTCAAGGAGGTCAACGAGGCCAACGAGGTCCTGTCCGACCCCGAGAAGAAGGCCCGGTACGACCAGTTCGGCTTTGCCGGGGTGGATCCTAACTACGGCGCGGGAGCCGGGGGCGGCGGCGCCTACGGCGGCTTCGACTTCGGCGATTTGGGCGACATTTTCGGCAGCTTTTTCGGCGGCGGCTTCGGCGGCGGTCAGCGCCGCAACCCCAATGCCCCCCAGCGGGGCGACAGCATCCGGGCCAGCGTCTCCGTCAGCTTTACGGAGGCGGCCTTCGGCTGCGAGAAATCCGTCACCTTAGAGCGCAGCGAGCAGTGCCCCACTTGTAAGGGGAATGGCTGCGCCCCCGGCACCACGCCGGAAATTTGTCCCGACTGCCACGGCACCGGCACCGTGCAGACCCGCCGCCAGACCCCCATGGGCGTTTTCGCCTCCAACGGGCCCTGCCGCAAGTGCGGCGGCACAGGCCGGCTCATTCACCAGCCCTGCCCGGACTGCCGCGGAACCGGCGCAGTGCGCAAGCGCAAGACCATCAAGGTCAATATCCCCGCCGGCATCGACCACGGCCAGACCATCTCCCTGCGGGGCCAGGGCAACGCCGGGCGCAACGGCGGCCCCGCCGGCGACCTGCTCATCACAGTTATGGTGCAGCCCCACGAGCTGTTCCGCCGGGACGGCGTGGACGTATTCTGCGAGGCGCCCATCACCTTCACCCAGGCGGTGCTGGGTGCGGAGCTGGAGATCCCCACCATCGACGGCAAGGTCAAGTATTCTATCCCCGAGGGCACCCAGACCGGCACCGTTTTCCGGCTCAAGGGCAAGGGCATCCCTGTACTCAACGGCCGGGGCCGGGGCGACCAATATGTCACCGTGACCATCGAGACACCCCGGAACCTGAACAAGGAGCAGAAGGAAGCCCTGCGCAAGTTCAGCGAGACCCTGGGCGAGAGCAACTATGAAAAGCGCAAGAGCTTTTTCAAGAAGAAGTGAGGTGCCCCATGTACGCAGCGGATTATCATGTACACAGCACCTGCTCCCCCGACGGCAAGATGACCATGTCTCAGGCGGCGGAGGCCGCTATCCGGGCCGGGCTGGATGAGATATGCATCACCGACCATGTGGACACCATCTACTGGGGCACCTACGCCCCCCGTGACAGCTTTGACTGGACAGCATCCCGGGCCCAGTACCGGGAGGCACTGGAAAAATTTGGCGATAAACTGTCCATTAAGTTGGGTGCTGAACTGGGAGAAGCATACCTGGGCTATGACCGGGCAGAAATTTTGCTGAATAGTGCAGAAAAGCTGGACTTTTGCATCGGTTCGGTGCATACTTGTAGTGAAAAGTATGATTGCTTGGATTTGTACTTCCTGGAAGAGGGACAGAGTACGGATTACTACCGCGCTGTGATTGAGGATTATTTGGATTGTGTGCTGGCCATTTCCCGGTGGGGCCGCTTTAACGTCCTGGGCCACCTGACCCTGCCCCTGCGGTACATGAAGGAGCGCCTGGGCCTGGATTGGAGTTTTGCTCCCTGGATGGACCGGGTGGAGGAGATTTTCTCCGTCATCATCCCCCAGGGCATCGGCATCGAGTGCAACACCAACCGGGGCAACCAGCCCCTGCCGGATGCGGATATTCTTCGCTTGTACCGGCAGATGGGCGGCGAGGTCATCACCCTGGGCTCCGACGCCCACGAGACAAAGGACGTGGGCTGCGTGATCCGGGAGCGCCAGCAGCTGCTCCGGGACTGCGGATTCAAGTATTTCACCACTTTTACCGGCGGCAAGCCGGAATTCAGAAAACTATAAAAACACAGGAGAGAACACCATGAAAATTGCCATTGGCTGCGACCACGGCGGCTATCTGCTCAAGCAGGACATCCTCATTTGGCTGGAGGAGAACGACGTTGATTTCGAGGACGTGGGCTGCTTCAATACCGACAGCGTGGATTATCCCATTTACGCAGAAAGGGTGGCACGGCTGGTGGCCGGCGGCGAGTGTGACAAGGGCATCGTCATCTGCACCACCGGCATCGGCGTGTCCATGGCCGCCAACAAGGTGAAGGGCGTCCGCTGCGCCCTGTGTACCGACAGCTTCCAGGCGGAGATGACCCGCCGCCATAACGACGCCAACGTCATTGCCCTGGGTGCCGGCGTTACGGGGCCCAATCTGGCCAAGCGCATGGTGGAGATTTTCCTGAACACCGAGTTTGAGGGCGGCAGACATGCCCGCCGTGTGGGCCTGGTGGATGCTATCAAGCCGTAAAGAAAAACAGAGGAGGTACCGCATGGCTACCAAGGGGTATAACAGCTATCGTGGCCGGACGCCGGTGTGGAAAAAGATTCTGATCGTGGTTCTTGTGCTGCTGCTTTTGGGCGGCGGTGCGTTCCTCTACTGTCAGAATCACCTGGTGTACGATGAGAACGGGCAGGTGCATCTGGAGCTGCCATTTGTCAGCAAGAAGGAGCCTCAGACCCAGCCCTCCGGCGGGGAACAGGATCCCAATGACGTCGACTTCACCCGGGAGGAGCCGCAGGGCCCGGTTATTGAGACCATCGCGGCCAAGGAGCTGGCTGCAAATGCCCTGGAGTCGGATCCTTCTGCCACCCTGCCTGCGGAGCAAAAGACCGTTGTATTGGATGTAAAGCTGGCAGACGGCACCTATACTTATAAGCCCTCGTTCCAGGCGGCAGGCACCGTCGGTTCTGCCGTGAGCACGGAGAACCTGAAGAAGCTCACCGCCGCAGACAAATATGTCATCGCCCGTGTCAGCGCCCTGGGCGACACGGCCTATGCCAAAGCCCATGTGGACGACGCAGGCCTGTTGCGCACCTGGGACCAATGGCTATGGTATGATTACAGCAGCGAATGCTGGCTGGATCTGACCAAGCCCCTGACCCAAAACTATGTCAAGCAGGTGTGCAAGGATCTGACAGACCTGGGCGTGGACGAGATTTTGCTGGAAAACTTCGGCTGGCCGGCGGTGGGCAATATGTCCGCCATGGTGGTGCCGACGGGGACGGATAAGCCCGCAGTCATCACCGATTTTCTGAAGGCCCTGCGGGAGGAGCTGCCCAAGACCACAGCCCTGTCCGTGCTGCTTTCCCGCAATGCCCCGGAAAACAGCGGTCTGACAAGCGAGGTGCTGGCCCAGTTCGACCGGATCTATGCTGACCCGGAGAATGTGGACCTGAACGCACTGGCGACCTCTCTCCCCACGGACTTCAAGCGTGAGAGTCAGCTGGTGCAGCTGGTCACTGCCGCCCCCGCATCCGGCAGCTATGTCATTGTTAACAATTAAGTAAATACGACAATGTAAAGGGAGCCGCATTCTTTGGGAATACGGCTCCCTTTTTGCAACCGGCCTGCTTTCTACCCTCTTTTCATCCGCCCCAAAATATGATAAAATAAAACCCACAAAAACTCGGAGGGGAGGGGACAGGCCCGTGCGAAGCCGCATCTATATCGAGATCACCAATCGCTGCAACCTCTCCTGCGATTTCTGCCCCGGCACTAGCCGCCCGCCGCGCACCATGACCCCGGCGGAGTTCCGCACCCTGGCGCAAAAGCTCCGGGGCGAGACCGGCTATCTCTACTTCCATGTCCTGGGGGAACCGCTGCTGCACCCGCAGCTGCCGGAGCTGCTGGCCATAGCCGGGGAGCTGGGCTTTCGGGTGTGCCTGGTGACCAACGGCACCCTGCTCTCCCGGCAGAGGAATACCCTGCTGGGGGCGGATGCGCTGCATAAGCTCAGCGTCTCTCTCCATAGCTATGAGGGCAGCGGCGGCGTGGGAAATTTGGAGGAATATCTGCGGCAGGTTTGGGACATCTGCCTGCCCCTGTCGCAAAGGGGCGTCCTGTGCGTCCTGCGGCTGTGGAACGACGGCACCGCCCAGCGCTGCAACGGCCGGGTGCAGGCGTTCCTGTCCGAAAAGATCGGCCGGGATGTGGAAGACCTGCCCCGGGATGCCCGGGGCAACCGGACCCTGGGCCCCAACTTATTTTTGGAGCAGGCGGCGCGGTTCGATTGGCCGGACCTGGCCGCCCCGGAGAGCGGCGCCAACTTCTGCCACGGGCTGACGCGCCAGCTGGCGGTGCTGTGCGACGGCACCGTGACCCCCTGCTGCCTGGACGGCCAGGGCACCATCGCCCTGGGGAACTTATTTACCCAATCCCTTTCGGAAATTCTGCAGAGCCCCCGGGCCGCCGCCATGGCGGCGGGCTTTGCCGCCCGAAAACCATCGGAGGAGCTATGCCGCCGGTGCGGCTACGCCCGGCGATTTACGAAATAAATGGAGCAATATACGGAAAAACTGAAAGAGCTGGCCCGGCCCCTGCTGGCCTGGTACGATGAAAACCGCCGCATCCTCCCCTGGCGGGAGGAGGTTTCGCCCTACCGCACCTGGGTGTCGGAGATCATGCTGCAGCAGACCCGGGTGGCGGCGGTGCTGCCCTATTTCCACCGGTTCATGGAGCGCTGCCCCACAGTGGAGGCCCTGGCCGCAGCTGATGAGCAGGAGCTGCTGAAGCTTTGGGAGGGCCTGGGCTACTACAGCCGCGCCCGAAACCTGCAAAAGGCCGCCCGGATCATTACCGGAGAGTACGCCGGGCAGTTTCCGGCAGATCACAAGGCCCTTATGGCCCTGCCCGGCATCGGCGACTACACCGCCGGGGCCATCCTGTCCATTGCCTTTGGTGTGCCTGTACCGGCGGTGGACGGCAACGTCCTGCGCATTTTGAGCCGAGTCACCGGCTCCGACCTGGATATAATGGACGCGAAGAACAAAAAGACCTACCGCGCCTGGGCGGAGACGGCCCTCTCGGCGGCTCGGCCCGGCGCGTTCAACCAGGCCCTCATGGATCTGGGCTCAGCTGTATGCCTGCCGGGACCCTCGCCCCGGTGCGGAGATTGTCCCCTGGCCCATTTGTGCGCCGCCCGACAGGAGGGGAAACAGGCCCTGCTGCCTGTCCGCGCCCCCAAAAAAGAAAAGCGCCCGGAGGAGCTGACCGTGTTCCTCCTGCGCCGCACGGACGGCGCCGTGGCCCTGCTTCAGCGCCCCAAAACCGGCCTTCTGGCGGGCCTTTGGGAGTACCCCAACGCCCCGGGCCTGCTCACGGAGGACCAGGCCGCCCGGCAGCTGGCCGCCTGGGGATTAGCAGTGCAGCGGTGGGAGAAATCCTGGCGGGCCAAGCATGTGTTCACCCATGTGCGCTGGGATATGCAGGGCTATGCCATAACGGTGACCGGAGACGGCGAGCTGGAGTGGTATACCGCGGACCAGCGCCGGCAGATGGCCATCCCCTCCGCTTTTGAAAAAGCCAACCGCATCCTGCAAAAATGGGAAGGAGAATAAATAAATGGCACAACTTTACTTCAAATTCGGGGCCATGGGCTCCAGCAAATCAGCCAACGCACTCATGGCCCGGTTTAATTACGAGGAGCGGGGGCAGGAGACGCTTTTGGTCAAGCCCCAGCTGGACACCCGGGACGGGGACCACATGGTCCGCTCCCGCATCGGGCTGGAGCACCCGTGCATCTATTTCCATGAGATGCAGCAGATGCCGGATGAGGAGCTGCAGAAATACGCCTGCATCATTGTGGACGAGGCCCAGTTTCTCACCAAGGAGGAGGTCTACTACCTGGTCCACTTAGTGGATGACTGCGGCATCCCCGTCATCTGCTACGGCCTGAAGGCCGATTTCAAGGGCGAGCTTTTCCCCGGCAGCTACCAGCTCCTGGTTCTGGCGGATAAGCTGGAGGAGGTAAAAACCATCTGCTGGTGCGGCAAGAAAGCCGCCTTCAACGCCCGGTTTGACGAGCACGGCCATGTGGTCAAGGAGGGCGAGCAGGTGGTGCTGGGAGCCAATGATAAATACATTGGCCTCTGCCGCCGTCACTGGGTGGCCGGGGACCTGGGGCCTGACTTCAAGCCCTTAAAGGGATGATCTGCACCATCTGCCCCCGCCGCTGCGGGGCCGAACGAACGGAAACGGAAGGCCGCGGCTTCTGCCGCATGCCCGCCGTCCCGGTGGTGGCCCGGGCGGCTCTGCACCCCTGGGAGGAGCCGGTGCTCTGCGGCAACCGCGGCGCCGGAACGGTGTTCTTTTCCGGCTGTAATCTGGGCTGCGTTTACTGCCAGAACCATGCTATTTCCCGGGAAAACTTCGGCAGGCCCGTGACGTCGGCGCGCCTGCGGGAGATTTTTCTGGAGCTCATAGCCCAGGGCGCCGCTACCATCGACCTGGTGACGCCCACTCACTTTGTGCCGCTTATTTTGCCTGCCCTGGACCCGCCCCTCCCGGTGCCCGTGGTATATAACTGCGGCGGCTACGAGAGTGTGGAGACCCTGCGCCTTTTAGAAGGCAAGGTCCAGGTGTACCTGCCGGATCTGAAATATGCCGATGCTGAATTGGCCCGGAGGCTCTCCGCCGCACCGGATTATTTTCCCGTAGCCACTGCCGCCATCCGGGAGATGCTCCGCCAAACCGGCCCCTGCCTGGTAGAGGATGGCCTCCTCAAGCGCGGCGTCCTCATCCGCCACCTGGTGCTGCCGGGACAGATAGAGAACACCCGCCGCTGCCTGGATTGGATCGCCGGAGCATTTCGCCCCGGGGAGGTGCTGGTGTCTCTTATGAGCCAGTATACACCCCAGCCCGGGGCGGAGGGCGCCTTGGCCCGACATGTGACTACGGCGGAATACCGCGCCGCTGTGCAGTATATGGAAAACTGCGGTATCACCGGCGGCTTTACGCAGGAGCGCACATCGGCCCGGGAGGAGTACACCCCGGACTTCGATCTGTCCGGGGTGTAAGGGAGCGGGGTTGTATGAGTTGTTTGGTATATTTAGAACTATAAAACGGCCTGTTTTTGATAAAACGGGCCGTTTTTCTGCATAAAATAAATGTACTTGGTATAATTTCCTGTTGCAATCCAAAAGAGAATATGGTAGGGTATAGACAGAGGATACCGCTGCCGCATCAGGCGGCAGAAAAACGGCTTTATTTATTTTGAGGAGGTACCTGTATGAGCTATCCTAAGACCGGCCAGGAGGTCTATGTCAGCCTGAATCTGTCCAACACCATGCTCACCGGCATTGGCAAGGGCACCATCACCCGGGAGGAAGTCTCGGTAGATTATCTGAAGAAGCTGTTTGCCAAGTACGGCGTTATTGTCTCGGCCAAGCCCGAGCAGCACCGCCTGCTGCAGATCGTGAACGAGACCTTTGACCTGGGATTGGAGATGCCGCAGGAGCTGAAGCTGTTCCAGCTGTCCGAGCAGCACCGCCGCCTGGTGGTCATTAATGTTCAGGGCCTGCGCCGTAAGGGCGGCTCCCTCCTGCCGGAGTATACCGACGAAGAGTTCAACGAGGCGACCTTCACCTTCGTGAAGTACTATGTCCAGTCCCGCCACTATGACGAGCTGGTGGAGGAGAATCAGAAGCTCAAGTACGACCTGGATCAGGAGCTGGAGTGGCGCCACCGCACCGACAGCTAAAAAACGCATACATAGAATTCGGCCCCCGGCCCGCTCTGCAGCAGAGCGGGCCGGGGGCCTTTTCATTTCATTGGGGTCTCTTTTCGCTTATACCATCCGGTAGTCGCCCCGGGCGGCGGCCTGGAGCCGGCGATTTTTCTCCCGGGCCAGCTCATCCTGGAGCAGCCCGATGATGCGGTTGCTCACCAAAAAGCCCTTGGGCGTCAGGTGCCAGCCCTGCTCATCCTCCACTGCCAGCCCCTGCCCGGCGCATTGGCGCAGCAGAGCGGCCAGGGGCTCAAACCGCTGCCGGAAGCGATATTCGAATTCCTTCGGCTCAATGCCGCGGACGGTGCGCAGCCGCAGCATCAGGTATTCCCGCTCCCGCTCGTCTGCGTCCAGAGTCTCTGATTCCTGCAGCACCAACTCGCCCCGAAGATAGCTCTCCAGGTTCCGGGCGTAGCCGTAGCGCACGTTGCCAAAATCGGAATAGGCCCCGGGCCCGAATCCGGCGTACTCCTGCAAAAGCCAGTATTTCATGTTGTGCCGAGAGGCAAAGCCGGGCCGCGCGAAGTTGGAGATTTCGTATTGTTCATAGCCGCACTGCTTTAAAAATTCCACCGCGTAGAGGTACATGTCTGCCTGCTGCTCCTCATCGGGGAGGGTCAGCTCTGCCCGGCGCTCGTAGAGAGGCGTGCCCTCCTCCAGCTTCAGCCCATAGCAGGACAGGTGCTCCGGCAGCAGACCCACCGCATCGGACAGGGTCTTCTCCCACTGCTCCATGGTCTGCCCCGGCAGCCCGTAAATGAGGTCCAGGCTGATGCTTTTGAAGCCTGCCTTCCGGGCGGCGGCCACGGCATCCCGGGCCTGCTGCCAGGTGTGGATGCGGCCGATGGCCCGCAAAAGCTCGTCGTCCGTGGCCTGCACGCCCAGGGAGATGCGGTTAAAGCCCGCCCGGCGCAGGCGCTTCAAAGCCTTTTTGTCTCCGGCGGAGTCGGGATTGGCCTCCAAGGTGATCTCCGCGTGCTTATCCACCTTATAGAGCTTTTTGATGCACCCCAGCAGGCGGCACAGGCGGTCTGCTCCCAAATAGCTGGGGGTGCCGCCGCCAAAGTAGATGGTGTCCACCAGATGGCAGGCTGCCTGGGGCGCCACCTCAATCAGATGCCGCTCCAGGGCACGGCAGTAGTCGTCCATAAATTTTTCGCTGCCTGACAGGGAGTAAAAGTCGCAGTAGGCACATTTGGAACGGCAGAAGGGGACATGAATATACAGGCCCAAGGGCAGATTTTTCACTGGCGCTGGTTTCTTCACAGCTCACACCTCCCGCTTTGGCGGCAGCATGGTCACAGCCCCGCTGGGGCAGTTTACCTTGCAGGACCGACAGCCGATGCAATCCTCGCTGCGCACCTTGTAGATGCCGTCGGGCTGCTGATCGATGCAGTGCATAAGGCACCACATGGCACATATGCCGCAGCCGGTGCAGCTGACCGGGTCGATCAGGGCCAGCGCATGGGGCTTGGGCCCAAAGGGATGGATCATCACAGCCATAGCTCAACCACCTTTTCGATCAAAAGGACACTATAGTCCGAAATATCTTCCCTGAGTATACCCTTTTTTGAACTGCTTGGCAAGAAAAACGCAGAAAAAATCTGCTCGTAACCTTCCTCATTCACCTCAAAAGCCAGGCTGCCATGTCCTGCAGGGTCTCCTCCATGGGGCGCGGCTCATAGGCAAAGCACGCCGATGCGGCGGCGTGGCTGAACTGCCCGTTGGAGCCAAGGACAGAGACCGAATAGGGGGTGAAGAACAGCGGCTTTCCCGCCCGCAGGCTCCGGCGCTCATAGCCGGGAGCGGCCAGCCTTGCAAGGCCCAGGGGCAGGCAAATGGGGCGATAGCGCCGCTTAGCTGCAGCCCCCACCATCTGCAGCATCCTGCCAATAGTGGCGTAGTGGCCGGAGAGGATGTAGCCCTTCCCGGGCAATCCCCTTTCGCAGCAGGCCAAAAGGCCTTGAGCCACATCCCGCACATCCACGAAATCATATCCGCCGCGAACGGCAAAGGGCAGCCTTCCGGCAAGAAAGGATTTGGCCATAGAGGTGAAGCTCCCTCCCTGCACATCGCCCGGGCCGATGATGCCTGAGGGGAATATGATGCTGGCATTCAGCCCCTGGGCCGCTGCGTCCAAGACCAGATCGGTGGCAGTGGCCTTACTCTTGGCATAATCGCCGTCCACAAGCCCCGGGGAGAATTTGCAATCCTCCGTAATGAGGCAGCCCTTGGGCTTTTCCGGTATGGCGTGAACGGAGCTGACATAGATCATTTTTCCTACACTGTGGGCTATACACTGCCGGAGGATCCTCCATGTCCCGCCCACATTGACCTGGTAGAGCTTGGGGCCGGGCCTGGATGCAACGGAGACGATGCCTGCACAGTGGATCACGCAGGTGCGGCTATCAGCATCTGCGAAAAAGCTTGCCAATGCGTCCTTGTCGCACACATCCCCGGCGATGCTGCGGACCTTCTTCGGGAGCAGATGGACATAGGGGTCATCAGGCAGCACCAGGGCGCGCACCTGTGCGTCCCGGCGGGCCAGCTCCTCCACAACGGCTCTGCCCAGGAAACCGGTGGCACCTGTAACAAGATATTTATCATACATGAAAAACCCCCCTTTCAAAAACAGAAAAACAAGTGTTGCTTATCTTTCATAAGTACAGTATACTGGAAGAAAAGGCTGGAAACAATCAGCACTTGCCCCGTGGCTGTAAGAAAAGCAACAGTGATCGGCGGAGTGTTGCCGTACTTTGTGAACTTTTTTGGGAGGGCTCAGAATGGCAAAGCTGGATGCCAGAAAACGCTATACGCAAATGATGATCAAGCAATCTTTTTTGAAGCTGCTGCAGCAGAAGCCTGTCAACCGGATCACGGTGAAGGAGATCTGCGCACTGGCACAGCTCAACCGCGCCACCTTCTATGCCCATTACAGCGACTGCTTTGCTCTGAAGGAGAGCAT
>CAVKFX010000055.1:0-6774 GCA_963655625.1 uncultured Eubacteriales bacterium
GGTTATGAGCGGCATGGAGGGCCTGCTGGCGGCGGCGGAGCTGGATGAGAGCGACACCGTGGTCACGGCGGTCATGGGCAGCGTGGGCCTGGAGCCGACGCTGGCGGCCATCCGCAAGAAAAAGCGCATCGCCCTGGCCAACAAGGAGACACTGGTGTGCGCCGGGGAGCTGGTGATGGCGGAGGCGGAGCAATACGGCGCGGAGATCGTGCCGGTGGACTCGGAGCATTCGGCCATTTTTCAGAGTCTCCAGGGCTGCCGGGATCGGGGCGAGGTGAAGCGGCTTCTGCTCACCTGCTCCGGCGGGCCGTTTTTCGGCAAGACCTTTGCAGAGCTGGAGCATATGACAGCGGCGGACGCCCTGAAGCACCCTAACTGGAGCATGGGGTCAAAAATCACCATCGACTCCGCTACCCTTATGAACAAAGGCCTGGAGATCATTGAGGCCATGCGGCTGTACGGCCTGCCCCTTTCTCAGGTGGAGGCGGTGATCCACCGGCAGAGCATCGTCCACTCCCTGGTGGAGTACCGGGACGGGGCCATGATCGCCCAGCTGGGCACGCCGGATATGAAGCTGCCCATCCGCTACGCCCTGACCTATCCCTACCGGGCCGCGACCCCGGATAAACCGCTGGACCTGCTCTCCTGCGGGGCGCTGACCTTCAGCGCCCCGGATGAGGAGGCGTTCCCCTGCCTGCGCATTGCCAAGGACTGCGCCGCCGCCGGGGGCACCGCCTGCGCCATTATGAACGGAGCCAACGAGGTGGCCGTGGCGCAGTTTTTGCGGGGGGAGATCGGCTTCAACGACATCGCCCGCCGGGTGGAGCGGGCCCTTTCCCGGGTGGCGGTGAAATATCGGCCGGGCCTTGGGGATATACTGGAGGCAGACCGGTTGGGCCGGGAGGCCGCCCGGTAAAAAAAGACGCCGCGGCGTCAGATGGGAGCGACTATGTCCACTGTTTTGTATATTTTGGTTGCGCTGCTGGTGTTCGGTGTGCTTATCGCCGTCCATGAGCTGGGGCATTTTTTGGCGGCGAAGGCCTGCGGGGTGAAGGTGAACGAGTTCTCCATCGGCATGGGCCCCGCCATTTTCAAAAAGCAAAAGGGGGAGACCCTGTATGCCCTGCGGTGCCTGCCCTTTGGCGGGTTCTGCGCCATGGAGGGGGAGGACGAGACCTCTGAGGATCCCCGGGCCCTGGAAAACCAGGGCTTTTGGGCGAAGCTGCTGATCTTTGCCGCCGGGGCGGCGATGAATTTCCTGGCGGGCCTGCTGATCATCCTGTGCCTGTATGGCGGGGCAAAGGCATTTGTCACCCCGGTGATCGCCGACTTTGCCCAGGGCTGCCCCTTGGAGGGGACACTGCTGGCCGGGGACAAGGTCACCGCCATTGACGGCGAGCGGATCTATGTCTACAGCGATGTGAGCCTGCTGCTGAATCTGAAGCAGAGCGGCACCCATGACCTGACGGTGGTCCGAAACGGCGAGAAGGTGGAGCTTTCCAACGTCCCCATGGAGCTGCGGGAGTATACCGACAAAAACGGCAATGCTTACACGGGCTATGGACTGACTTTTTCCGTGAAGGAGGCCGGCGTCGGCGACCGGATCGGTTACAGCTTTGCCAACGCCATAGACTTCGTGCGTATGGTGCGCCTGTCGCTGCAGATGCTGGTGACGGGCCAGGCAGGGATCAAGGACATCAGCGGGCCGGTGGGCATCGTGTCCGTTATCACCGACGTGGGGCAGAGCAGCAGCTCGGCCTCCGCCGCCGTGCGGAACATTGCGTACCTGGCGGCTATGATCGCCGTAAACCTGGCGGTGATGAACCTGCTGCCCCTGCCGGCCCTGGACGGGGGAAAAATCTTCTTCCTGGTCATCAACGCCCTGTGTATGCTGGTGATCCGCAAGCGCATCCCGCAGAAGTTTGAGAGCTATGTCCACGTTGCGGGCTTTGCGCTGCTGATGCTGCTGATGCTGGCGGTGACATTCCAGGATGTGTGGAAAATCTTCCGGTAACTGGCGAAAAAACTTCGTTTTTTCTGCCAAAGGAATCACAGTCTGCTGCGCGCATAATTTTGAGCTTGCTCAAAATTCCGCACTGGCAGCCTGAGAGGTATTTTTCCCCACGCACATGTCGCGGTGAAAAATGATTGGAATCTTTCGCGTCTGCGGACGCGAACTCTGCGAGGCTTTTTTGGTTTGCACTTTTTATGAGGGAGAAAGGAGCGGACGAGGATATGAGTAAGCAAATTCAGGTGGGCAGCGTAGCCGTAGGCGGCGGCGCGCCCGTATCCATACAATCCATGTGCAACACCCCCACCCAGGATGTGGCGGCCACGGTGGGCCAAATTCTCCGCTTAGAGGAGGCCGGGTGTGAGATCATCCGGGTGGCCGTGCCGGATCAGGATGCCGCCCGGGCCGTGGGGGAGATCAAACGCCGCATCCACATCCCCCTGGTTTGCGACATTCATTTTGACTATAAGCTGGCCCTTTTATGCGCGGAGCAGGGGACGGATAAAATACGTATCAACCCGGGGAACATCGGGTCAAAGGACCGGGTGCGGGCCGTGGCGGACGCCTGCAGGGAGCGGGGCATCCCCATCCGCATCGGCGTCAACGGTGGGTCGTTGGAAAAGGACCTGCTGGCCAAATACGGCGGCGTCACGGCGGAGGCTCTGGTGGAGAGCGCCCTGGGCCACGTGCGCCTTTTGAACGACTGCAATTTTGACGACATCTGCATCTCCGTCAAATGCTCCAACGTGCCGGTGAATATGCGGGCCTACCAGATGCTCCGCCAGCAGACGGACTATCCCCTGCACCTGGGCGTTACCGAGGCGGGCACCCCCACCATGGGTATTCTGAAGTCTGCCATGGGCATCGGGGGCCTGCTGTGCCTGGGCATCGGCGACACCGTCCGGGTGAGCCTGACGGCGGACCCGGCGGAGGAGGTGCGGGCGGCGAAACAGATTTTATCCGCCGCCGGGGTGCGGCGCTTTGGGCCCAACCTCATCTCCTGCCCCACCTGCGGCCGCACCAAGTACGACATGATCCCCATTGCCCGGGAGGTGGAGCGCCGGCTGGAGGGCTGCGAGAAGAATATCACTGTGGCGGTAATGGGCTGCGTGGTCAATGGGCCCGGAGAGGCTGCCGCCGCCGATGTGGGCATCGCCGGCGGAAACGGCGAGGGCCTGGTGTTCCGCCGGGGCAAGATCCTGTATAAGGTCCCGGAGGACAAGCTGGTGGATGCACTGATGGATGAAATTGAGAAGCTGTAAGTATGGAGAAGATCGGATTTTTAGACTTTTTTGGGAGCTTTTTGCCGCCCCATGACCTGCGGCCGCTGCTGGCGGACGCCAAGCTTGTGTCGGGCGAGCTGGATCGGGGGAGCCGCACTCTGGAGGCGGAGGTGGAGAGCCGGGAGAACATGCCCGACGCCGCCGTGGCGGCCCTGGAGCAGCTGCTGCAGGAGCATTACGGATTCCGCCAGGTGCGGCTGCGGTTTGTGTCCGCTGCCGGGAAAAAGAGCGCCGAGCAGGTGCTTTTTGGCAAGCCTATCAAGGGCAAGCCCGTCTCCATGGAGGGGCTGAACCCCAAAATGGGCGGCGTTGTGGTGGAGGGCAAGGTGTTTTTTGCCGATTGCCATGAGACCCGGCGCCCCGGGGTATGGGTGTTGACCTTCGACATGACGGACTATAAAAACTCCGTCACCGTCCGAAAATATATGCAGACCAAGGAGTTGGGGGGCCTGCAAAGCGCCATCGCCCCGGGTATGTGGCTGCGGGTCCAGGGCTTTATGGAGCTGACCCGGGACGGAAAGGACGTGCAGCTCAATCCCCAGAGCATCATGAAGATCGGCCATGAGGGCCGGAAGGACACGGCGAGGGAGAAGCGTGTGGAGCTGCACCTGCATACCCGCATGTCCAACATGGATGCCCTGACGGACCCGGCGGCGGTGATCAAGGAGGCCATCGCCTGGGGCCACCCGGCCATCGCCATCACCGACCACGGCGTGGTGCAGGCCTTTCCCGATGCCTGGCACACAGCCAAGGGAAAAATAAAAATTCTCTACGGCGTGGAAGGGTATTTCATCAACAATCTGGACGACCGGGTGGCGGTTCACGGCCCGGTGGATCAGGATTTTGACGATGAGATCGTCTGCTTTGACATCGAGACCACGGGCCTGCAGGTGATGAAGGAGGCTATCACGGAGATCGGCGCGGTGGTGCTGAAAAACGGGGAAATTACGGACCGGTTCCAAACCTTTGTAAATCCCGGCCGCCGGCTGACCCCGGAGATCATCGGCCTTACAGGCATCACCGACGCCATGCTCAAGGACGCACCTCAGCTCAAGGAGGCCCTGGAGGCATTCCTGCAGTTTGTAAACGGGCGGCCCCTGGCGGCCCACAATGCGGAGTTTGACATCGGCTTCATCCGGGAGGGCTGCCGCCAGGCAGGGCTGGAGTTTTCCCCCACCTATGTGGACTCTTTGATCCTGGCTCAGAACCTGCTGCCGGAGCTGAATAAATTTAAGCTGGATATAGTGGCGGAGCACCTGGATCTGCCCTCCTTCAACCACCACCGTGCCTCGGACGACGCGGGCATGGTGGGCTATATGCTCATCCCGTTTTTCGAGAAAATGCGCCGGGAGCTGGGCATCAATCGCCTGCAGCAGATCAACGGCAAAATGCTGGAGCTGCGGCCCCTGGGCAATAAGAACCACCGCCGGCCCAAGCACATCATTATTCTGGCTAAAAACAAGCTGGGGCTCAAGCACCTGTATCAGCTGGTGTCGGCCTCCAACCTGAAATATTTCAAGCGCTTTCCCATCATCCCCAAGACGGAGCTGGCGGCCCACCGGGAGGGGCTCATCATCGGATCCGCCTGCGAGGCCGGGGAGCTGTTCCGGGCGGTGGTGGACCACAAGGACTGGGACGAGCTGAAGCGCATCGCCTCCTTCTACGACTATCTGGAGATCCAGCCCCTGTGCAACAACGCCTTCATGCTCCGCAGCGGCGAGGCCCGGGACGAGGAGGACCTGCGGGACTTCAACCGCACCATCGTCCGCCTGGGCGCGGAGCTTAATAAGCCCGTCTGCGCCACCGGGGATGTGCATTTCATGGAGCCGGAGGACGAGATCTACCGCCATGTGCTCCTGGCCAGCAAGAAATTTCCCGATGCGGACAAGAGCCTGCCCATTTACTTTAAGACCACCGACGAGATGCTGGAGGAATTTTCCTACCTGGGAGAGGAGACCGCCTATGATGTGGTGGTGAAGAATCCCCGGATGATCGCGGACCTGGTGGAGGAAATTGAGCTGCTGCCTCCGGGACAGCTGTTCCCGCCCCGGCTGGAGAACTCCGAGCAGGAGCTGCACGACATGGTGTGGAGCAAGTGCCACGATCTATACGGAGAAAACCCGCCGAAGCTCATCGTGGACCGGCTGAATGTGGAGCTGGGCGGCATTTTGGGTAAGTACGATGTGGTGTATATGTCGGCCCAAAAGCTGGTGCAGCGGAGCCTGGAAAACGGGTATCTGGTGGGCTCGAGAGGGTCTGTGGGGTCATCGCTGGTGGCCTATATGGCGGGCATCACGGAGGTGAACTCCCTGCCGCCCCACTATCGCTGCCCCCGGTGCAAGCACACGGAGTTCATCACCGACGGCAGCTATGGCTGCGGTGCGGATATGCCGGACAAAAGCTGCCCCGAGTGCGGGGAAAAGCTGGTGAAGGACGGGTTTGACATCCCCTTTGAGACCTTCCTGGGCTACGGCGGCGGCAAGGTGCCGGATATCGACCTGAACTTCTCCGGCGAATACCAGGCCCGGGCCCATCGCCACGCGGTGGAGATGTTCGGCGAGACACAGGTGTTTCGAGCCGGGACCATTGGCACTCTGGCGGAAAAGACTGCCTACGGCTTTGTGCGCAAGTACCTGGAGGAGCGGCAGATCACTGCCGGCAATGCGGAGATGAATCGCCTGACCCTGGGCTGCGTGGGCGTGCGGCGCACCACGGGCCAGCATCCCGGCGGCCTGGTGGTGGTGCCGGACGATATGGATGTGGAGGATTTCACCGCCGTGCAGCACCCGGCGGATGCCGAGGACGCAGAGACCGTCACCACCCATTTTGAATACCACTGCATGGAGGATAACCTCCTGAAGCTGGATATGCTGGGTCACGATGACCCGACCATGATCCGCATGCTGGAGGACCTCACCGGGGTCAATGCCCGAGCCATCCCCTTGGACGACCCGGATACCATGAGTATGTTCACCTCCTCCAAGGTGCTGGGCTTTGAAAATGACGAGCTGCTTGGCCCTACCGGCGCCGTGGCCATCCCGGAGTTCAATACCCGGTTTACCCGGCAGATGCTCATAGATACCCAGCCCAAGGATTTTAACACCCTGGTGCGGCTTTCGGGCTTCTCCCACGGCACGGATGTGTGGCTTGGAAACGCCCGGGAGCTGATCGTGGGCGGCACGGCCTCGGTTCTGCAGACCGTGGGCTGCCGCGATGACATCATGCTCTATCTCATCTCCATGGGCCTGGACCCGAAAATGAGCTTCAAGATCATGGAGGCTGTGCGAAAGGGCAAGGTGAAAAAGGGCGGCTTCCAGGAGGGCTGGGTGGAGGCCATGGAGGAGCACGGCGTGCCGGAGTGGTACATCGAGTCCCTGGCCAAGATCGGCTATCTGTTCCCCAAGGCCCACGCCGTGGCCTATGTGATGATGGCCTTCCGCATCGCCTGGTTCAAGGTCCATGAGCCGCTGGCGTTCTATG
>CAVKFX010000056.1:0-6841 GCA_963655625.1 uncultured Eubacteriales bacterium
GCTCTAAGTGTCACCCGTTCTTTACGGGCAGACAGAAGCTGGTGGACACCGGCGGCCGTGTGGCCAAGTTCAACAAGCGTTTCGGCCTGGACAAGTAATTTGTCAGAACACCAAGCCCTGCACCGATTTGGTGCAGGGCTTTTTTTCACGCCCCGATACGTAAGCGCATAGTATGGAGAGCAACGGGAGCGTGAGAGCAATGGCCTATGATGAGCGAGAGCTGCTGGCCCGGCTCATTCAGTGTGAGGCGGGAGGCGAAGGAGAAAACGGAATGAAAGCGGTGGCCGGCGTGGTGATGAACCGGGTAAACGTCGTCGGCGGGGAGTACGACAGACTGGGCCAGGGGGACCTGTATAACATCATTTTCCAGCCCGGGCAATTCACCTGCCTGGCGGAGAATATCGGCGGTGTGTATAACCCCCAGAACATCTACAACATGCGGCCCACACAGGAAAATTACGACATAGCGGACTGGGCCATAGCGGGCAACCGCCTGCCCATCGTGGGGGATGCCCTGTGGTTTTATAACCCCTATGATAAGCCCTGCCGGAGCTATTTTCCCTCCCAGGTGGGACAGTTCGTGGAGAAGATCGGGCAGCATTGCTTCTATGTCCCGACGGATGCGTATTATGAAACTTGAGTGAGGTGTGATGTATGCTGCAATTACATACGGATCTACAGGACGGGGTCCCCTCCGGCATGAATGCCATGCAGGAAAGCATGAGTACCATCCAGGGGGCCTCCACGCCCATGCAGATGCAGAGCGGCCAGTCTCCCATGCAGACGGACCGGAGCAACCTGGCTCTGATCCCCCAGCGGCCGGAGCATATGATGCTCCAGCAGGAGGGGATCGAAACCGTGGAGAACTCTACCGCCACCCGGGATGTGACCAACAGCTCCATCCGGGGCCTGCTGGCCCGGAATCTGGGGTACTATATCGTGGCCAGCTTCCTCATGGGCACCCAGCAGGCCATCCAATGGGAAGGGATCCTGGCCAGCGTCGGCAACGACTATCTCGTGATCTACCAGCCGGATCAGAACCGCTTTGTCAGCGGAGATATTTACGCGCTGAAATTTGTGGAGTTCCACGAGGCTCAGTCCGTCTGCGCCGGCTATCGCCGCCGGGACGCCTTCCATGGCTGGTAAAAAAAGCTCTCAAAGCGCAAACGCGCTTTGAGAGCTTTTTTATTATCTTTTCAGCTCGTCACAGTCAAACAGGTCCCAGGGATACCGCTCCGGCGGCGGCTGGGTGACGTCGATCCTCTCTCCCGTGAGGGGATGGGTCAGCGCCAGCCGGTAGGACCACAGGGCGGCGGAGCAGTTTGCGTCCTTGCTGCCGTAACGTATATCGCCCAACAGCGGCAGCCCACGGGAGGAGAACTGCACCCGGATCTGATGGGTGCGCCCGGTGTAAAGCCGTACCCGCACCAGGGTCAGCTCGTCGTTTTCTGCCAGCACACGATAGGATAGCTTTGCTTCCCGCACGCCCTTGCGCATCCGCTTGACCACATAGCTTTTGTTTTTTGCCGCGTCCCGGAACAGCAGGTCCGTCAGCTCCGCCTCCTTTTCCGCCGGATGCCCCCGGAGGACGGCCAGATATTCCTTTTCCACCCGGTGCTCCGCCACAGCGGCGATGAGCCGGCCGGTAACAGCCCTCTGCCGGGAAAAAAGCATCAGTCCGCCGGTGATCTTGTCCAGGCGGTGTACGGTGGCGATATAGTCCGGCTGATGCAGCGCGGCATAGTGCTGCCGCAGGAGCCGGGGCATGGAGGCGCCGTTTTCACTGTCCTCGGAGAGGACACCCACCGGCTTCACACACAGCAGCAGGCTGCGGTCCTCATATACGATGGTCAGGTCGTCGTGGGGCATGATGTGTCCTTTCTACCATCGATTGGCAAGGGCAGACACGGTTTTGCCGGGCAGAAATGCGCCCATACCGCGTCATGCCTTGCGTTTTTGTGTTTTGATTTATCTGCGTCTGCCGCGGTAATTACGGAAACCCTTGCCTTTGCTTCGCCGGGACCCGTAGCGGCTTTGGGGCCGGACTTTCTTTGCCCAGACAACGATCAGGATCACGATCAGGATCACTACCACCAGGAGGATCTTCACCAGCGTCTTGGAGAAGAACCAGGAGATGTAGTATTTTCCCTGCAGGAACCGGTTCACGCTTACGCTGTCCGCGGCCAGGAGCTTAAAGGTGGCATAGGTGTACCCGTCGTAGGACAGGGTCATTTCGCCCAACTCCTGCCCGGCCTCAATAGGAGCCAGGGCGGTGCCGCCATAAACTGTGACCTCCCGTTCCAGCATATCCGGCGTCACGTCGTTGGGCAGCAGTACCTCCACGTCCTCGGCCGGATGGACCAGAACGGCATTGGTCTGTTTGCTCAGGGACACGGGGATCTCCTGGATCAGGTCGTCCTTGGTGAACACGGTCTGGGTGGTAAAGCTGTTATAGCCCCAGTCCAGCAGCGTGGCGGAGTCCACAAAGCTCATGATCTTTGTTTCGCCGCCGATCTCCTTGGTGTCGCTGCCCAGGACCACGGAGATGAAACGCCGCCCGTCCTTCAGGGCGGAGGCCACCAGGCAGTAGCCGGCCTCGTCGGTGTAGCCGGTCTTCAGCCCGTCGGCGTAGTCATACAGATAGCCCAGCATACGCCAGTTGGAGATGAGGGCATTGGTGGAGTGCAGCTCCCGGACGTCGGATTTGTTGGTGGCGGGAACCTCATAGGACTTGCTGCCGCAGATGGTCATGAACAGGTCGTGCTTCATGGCCTCCCGGGCGATGAGATAGATGTCCCAGGCGGTGGTATAGTGGTTGGGATCGGGCAGGCCGTTGGTGTTGGCAAAATGGGTCCCCTCACAGCCCAGCTCCGTGGCCCGCTGATTCATCAGCACCACAAAGTCCGCAACGGAACCGGATACCGCCTCGGCCAGGATGTTGGCGGCCTCGTTGGCGGAAACGACGAGCAGGCAGTAGAGAAGCTGCTCCACCGTCAGCACTTCGCCCTCCTCGATGCCGGCGGTGCTGCTTTCTTCGTCGATGCTGTTAGCCGCCTCGTAGGAGGCGGTGATGGGCTGGGAAACGGACAGATCCCCCCGGTCCACAGCCTCCAGCACCAGCAGCGCGGTCATGATCTTGGTGATGCTGGCGGGGTAGGCCTTCTCCTTTTCCGCTTTACCGTAGAGCATCCGACCGTTGGTCTCGTCCATGAGCAGGGCGTTCCGGGCGTCCAGGACCGGCTCCTCCAGCGCATAGGCCGTGGGGGTCAGAAAGAGGCCCGCCAAAAGGACGGATAGCAAAAAAACAGAAAAAATGCGGCGAATTTTCATGGTCGTTTAACTCCGATTATGTTATAATAAAATATCCCAAACGTAAATGTCGGTCTTTTTATCAAATTATAAACACAAAATAGGGTGTAGTCAACAGTGAAAAAACGAATTCATCTGACAAAAACGGAAATAGCGCTCCTGGTGCTGGCAGTCCTGTTTGCGGCGTCCATGCTCCTGTATAAGGCCTCCCGGGTCCGGGAGGGGGATTGGCAGGTCACCACGGAGCGGCAGGACCGGCAGCAGCAGGAGATCGTGCCGGTGAACATCAATACCGCCACGGAGGAGGAGCTCATTGCGGTGGAGGGCATCGGCCCCGCCCTGGCCCGGCGCATCATCGCCTACCGGGAGGAGAACGGTCCCTTTCAGACCGTCGACGAGCTGGACAATGTCAAGGGCATCGGCCCGAGCCTGATCGAGAACATACGCTATCTTGTCTGTACGGAGGATAAGGAATGAAAATATTGGTAGTGGACGATGAAAAATTGCTGGTAAAGGGGATCACCTTTAACCTGCAGAACGAGGGCTACGAGGTGGAGGCCGCCTATGACGGCGTCACCGCCGTGGATCTGGCCCGGCGGGAGAACTTTGACCTCATCATCCTGGACTGGATGATGCCCGGCAAGTCCGGCAGCGAGGTCTGCATGGAGATCCGCACCTTTTCGGATGTGCCGGTCATTATGCTCACGGCCAAAAGCGAGGACAGCGACAAGATCATGGGCTTTGCCTGCGGCGCGGACGATTATGTGACCAAGCCCTTTAATATCATGGAGCTGAAGGCCCGGATCCGCGCCCTGCTGCGGCGCAGCACCGGCGCCCGCCGCCGGGAGCAGGAGAGCAGCCGCCTTTCCTGCGGCGACTTTGTGCTGGACATGGGGCAGCGGGTGGCTCTGTGCGGCGGCCGTGTGGTGGACCTGACGGCCAAGGAGTACGACCTGCTGGAGGTACTCATGAAGAATCCCCGCCACGTGTTCAGCCGGGAAAAGCTCATGGACCAGGTGTGGGGCTATACCTATGCCGGGGATTACCGCACGGTGGACGTGCATATCCGCCGCCTGCGGGAGAAGCTGGAGCCGGACCCGGCCCAGCCGCAGTATATACTCACAAAATGGGGGGTAGGGTACTATTTTCAAGATGAAAAGCAGTCTGCAGTTTAAGATCGGGCTGAGCTATTTTGCTATTATCATCGCCGTGCTGGTCATCCTGAATACATACCCGCTCATTGAGTCGCAGAACCTGGTGTTCCGGTCCAAGGAGACCCTGCTCACCGGCAGTGTAAAGGCCATCGAATCCGCCCTGTCCGGCCTGTCGGAGCTGACGGAGGGCGGCGTGGAAAAGGCTCTCTCCGGGCTGGAGGAGACCGGCGTCAGCCGGGTGATGGTCACGGATACATCGGGCCGCGTACTCTATGATACCCGCCAGCAGGAGAATGCCCGGGGGCAGTACGCATTTTATACGGAGATCGCCCAGGCCCTGGACGGGAACGATGCCTTCTACTGCGGCTATGACGGCAGCGCGTTTTTAAGTCGTGGTGCGGCTCCGGTGGTGTACCGCAGCCAGATCATCGGCGCGATCTATGCCTATCAGTATGATGCCCAGCAGGGGGCGCTGCTGAAGGATCTGCAGAAAAATCTTATCACCATATCCGCAGTGGTGGCGGTGCTGGTGGTGGGGGTGAGCCTGCTGCTCTCGCGGATGTTCGGCCGGCGCATCAGCCGCCTGCTCCAGGCCATCCGCACGGTGCGGGAGGGATCCTACAGCCACCGCGCCCAAATTAGGGGCACAGACGAGATCGGTCAGATCGCCGCCGAGTTCAACAGCCTCACCGACCGCCTGCAGACCACGGAGGAGGCCCGGCGCCGCTTCGTGTCCGACGCCTCCCACGAGATGAAAACGCCCTTGGCGGGCATCAAACTGCTGACCGATTCCATCCTCCAGACGGAGAATATCGACCCGGCCACCACCCGGGAATTTGTCGCGGACATCGGCTCAGAAGCCAGCCGCCTGGAGCGCATCACCGAGGATCTGCTGCGCCTGACGCGGCTGGACAGCGGCGCTGTGGAGCCGCCGGTGCGCGTGGCGGTGAAGCCCGTTCTGGAGCGTGCGGCCCGCATGCTGCAGCCGGTGGCCCGTCAGCGGCAGATCGAGCTGACCTGCCGGGCGGATGAGACCGCCGCCGTGCTGGCCACGGAGGGGGACATCCATCAGATCCTGTATAACCTCATGGAAAACGGCGTGAAATACACCGCCCCCGGCGGCTTTGTCCATGCGTCCGTTTCCGTGGAAGGGGGACGGGTGGTGCTTACCGTGTCGGATAACGGCATCGGCATCCCGCCGGAGGATATGCCCCATATTTTTGAGCGTTTTTACCGGGTGGATAAGGCCCGCTCCCGTCAGATCGGCGGCACGGGCCTGGGCCTGAGCATCGTGGGCGACACGGTGCAGCGCCGGGGCGGCGAGATCAGCGTCGCGCCCCGGGAGGGGGGCGGCACCGTGTTCACCGTGTCGTTTCCCCAGGCGGAGCCGGAGGTGAAGGCATGAAAACAAAACGGATCCTGGCCGCCCTGTTGGCGCTGCTGCTATTGCTGACGGGCTGCGCCCCCGATAAGACCGACGGCCATAGCCTGCACCTGTTTTACCCGGCGGCGGACTATGAAGCCGGCGGAGATGTGCTTTGCTCCCAGCCGGTGGACTGGTCGGCCCAGGAGAGCGCCGATACGGCGGACCAGGTGAAATTGGTGGTGCAGCTGCTGCAGAACCGGGAGGGCGGTATGGACTTCACCTCGCCCATTCCGCCGGATGCGGAGCTGCTGGCGTGCAGCGTGTCCGGCGGTGTGGCGGTGCTGGATTTCTCCGCCGGCTATGGGCGCCTGTCGGGCCTGTCTCTGACGGTGGCGGACTACTGCATTACCCTGTCGGCCTGCCAGATCCCCGGCGTCAAGTGGCTGCAGGTCCTGGTGGAGGGCAAGCCCCTCTCCGCCCGGACAAACTCATATTTTTCCACGGAGGACGTTCTGCTCACCAGCTCGGAGGACGTGGTGAAGGTGGTACCCGTAACGCTGTACTTCCCGGATCCGTCCGGCACGCTGCAGCCGGAAAAGCGGGAGCTGCTGATCTACGAGGGCGAAAGCCGCTGCCAGCGGGTGCTGCAGGCCCTGGAGGAGGGGCCCCAGACCGAGGGCCTGGAAAAGCTCCTGCCGGAGGGCATCAGCGCGGCCGGCGTGTGGATGGATGGGGACATCTGCTGCCTGAATTTCTCCTATGCCGACTATATGGCCCTCTGCGATGCTTCGGTGCATCAGGACAGCCTGGTCCGGGGCCTGGTGAAGTCCCTGTGCAGCCTGGACGGCGTGGAGCGGGTGCAGATCATGGTGGGCGGCGCCTACCGGTCCAAGCTGGGTACCGTCGACATTGAAAATCCCATCAAGCCGCAATAAACCAAAACCTCCGGCTCAGCCGTAATCTCATTAAGATAAGCCGCCAAAAGAACCCGTCTCTGAATGAGAAAGGCAGA
>CAVKFX010000057.1:0-13749 GCA_963655625.1 uncultured Eubacteriales bacterium
CCATAGGTGAGGGCGTAGGCGTGGCGGTACAGATCTAAGCACAGCAGGGGAAAAAGGGGCAGGGCCGTGGACTGGCCCGGGGTGAACAGGAGCCGCAGCTGCCCGCTGCGGTCCGACAGCAGCCAGGTGTAGCCCTCCCGCCGGTCCGACAGGCTCAGGTGGCGCAGGGCGCGCAGGAAGTCCTCCATGGAGCCGAAGCAGCGGTCAATGGCCCCGGTGAGGGCGGCTCCGGGCCGGGTGGACCGGGCGGGGGCCAGGGAGGGAAAATACAGCGCGTGGTTATACACGGCCACGCCGTACTCCAGCACATCCTCCCGGATGGCGCAGGGCAACCGGTCCGGATGGAGCAGCAGCTGCGGGAGAGGCTGCTTCTGCAGGGCGGGATAGGGCTGCAGGGTACAATTAAGGGCGTCTGTATGGCTGGCGAAGATCTTATCGTGGTGGGTCATGACGGTGGCCCGGTTCAGATTCGGCTCCAGGGCGCCGGTGGGATAGGGCAGACGGGGGAGCGTATAGGGGAAGGTCATGGACAGCGCATCCTTTCCGAATAAAATTTCGGTTTCAGTATATGCGCCCCTTGACAAAAGATGATGAGGAGGGCAAAATGGGCGGTGAAAAGGAGGTGCGGTATTATGCGCAGAAAAGATAAAGAGCGGGACGCCGCTTTTGCCTGGCAGGTGATGGCGGAGGCGCCCTATGCCACGCTGTCCCTGGTGGACGGAGAGGGCAGACCCTACGCCGTTCCGGTGTCCCAGGCGGCCTGGCCGGAGGGGGAGTGCATTTACTTCCACTGTGCCATAGGGGGAAAAAAGTATGAGATATTCGAAAACGGCTGCGAGGCGGTGATGAGCGCCGTATCCCGGACGGAGATTATGCTGGGCCAATACACGGTGGCTTACGCCTCTGCCATAGCCAGGGGGCGCTTGGAGATTATAGCGGATCCGGAGGAACGGATGCACGCCATGGCGGTGCTGTGCCGGCAGTTTGACCCCGCCGCCGGGGAGGAGTATGTGGGCTGTATGCAGCGTATGGGCGCAAGAACCTGCATGGTGCGCCTGGCTGTGGAGGAGATCACCGGAAAAGAGAGCATGGGCGAAGATTAAAAAAATAAGAAAATGTGCTTTCCCAAGGGAAAACACATTTTCTTGCTATTGATTATTGATAAAGCTGTGGGGCTGCTCCGCGGCCAGGACGGCGGCGGGATCGGCCTCCCACAGGCGCAGGAGCTTTTCCGCCAGGATCTTGGAAAAACCGGCCAGCAGCGCCGACTCCATCACTAAGCACCGGGCCACACCGTCCGTCCCGGCATCCGGGACACACAGGTCCTGCCAGCTCTGCTGGATCTGCCGGTTGAAAAGCAGGGCAATGCCCCGGAATTTGCCGCTGTAGTCCTCATAGATCTGCCGCACGGACTCCGGCCCGTCCTGCCCGTCCGCCAGCTCCCAGGGGATGATCTTCTGCACCTGGCTGATGCCGATGGATTGCTTCAGAGTAAGGATCATGATGAGGTAGCAGATGTGGACCCGGTAATACTTCCGCTTTACCGGGGCGGGCATCAGCTTCAGACGCACGTAGTTGTTGATGGCGGAGGCGGTGACGATGCGCTCCTTCTCCTCGTTCACCGGAGGGATGAAGCTGAGATACCGCTCCAGCAGAAGCACCACCTGGTCCATATACAGGCCAAAATCCGGGATGGACTCCCACTGGGGCAGGTGATAGTCGGTTATGTACTGATCCCACCGCTGCAGCTTGTGGGCAATGAGGGATTTATCGTAGGACATAATGCCACCTCCATAAAAGCACAATTATTATAACAGCAAATCTGCACGGATACAATAGGAAAAAGAGCGTTGACAGGGCAAATGTAATATGCTATATTATTAAAAACGATACGGTCGGTAAAAAACGGTTGACAGAAAGGGGCGAAGGCCATGGCTTGCGCGTACATTTATGGGGACTCCCTGCTCAAGGCCACGGTGCCGGATGAGCAGTTTCGCTATCATTTTCACCTGCCGGAGGTGATGGAGCGGTACAGCGGGCGGCAGACGGAGGTGGTGAACCGCTCCAAAATGGGCGCCACCATCCGCAAGGGGCAGGCTCTGCTGGAGCACGACCTGCAGCGGGGCATGCAGGCGGATTACGCCCTCATTGCCTACGGCGGCAACGACAGCGATTTCGATTGGGACGCCGTGCAGGACAGCCCACGGGAGAGCCATCTGCCACGGACCACGTTGACGGATTTCAAGCAGATCCTGCTGCAGATGCTGTGCCGGCTGAAGGACAAGGGTGTGCAGCCGGTACTCATGACCCTGCCGCCCATTGACGCCCAGCGGTATCTGGACTTCCTGTGCCGGGACGGGCGCAGCAGGGAGCGCATCATGGACTGGCTGGGGGATACCCAGCATATTTACCGGCACCAGGAGCTGTATTCGGACACCGTGGCGCGCCTGGCCTATGAGACCGGGACACCGCTCATCGGGGTGCGGGAGATATTTTTGGTCGAAAAGCGTCTGCCGGGACTTATTTCAGCCGACGGCATCCACCTGACAATGGACGGCTATACAAAACTGTTTGACGCGCTGGCAGACTGGCTGCGCAGCGCTGTGACATGAAAAGGAGACAAAATGGTACAGATCTTTACGGATACGGCAGCTAATCTGCCCATGAAGCTGCTGGAGGAATACGGCATCCGCACGGTGCCCCTGCGCTATGAGGTGGACGGCGTGGAGCCGGACCACAGCATCGAATTCAACGGCCCCGCCTTTTACGAGGCTATGCGCAAGGGCGCATCGGTGAAGACCTCCATGGTCAACCCCGAACAGGCGGCCCGGGCCATTGAGGAGAGCCTGCAGGCGGGCATGGACGCACTGTATTTGGGCATCTCCGGCGGCATCAGCGGCAGCTGCTGGGGCGTGGGTGTGCAGTGCAGGGAGCTGGAGGAAAAGTACGGCCCCGGCCGCGTCGCCGTGGTGGATACCCGTGGCGCCTCCCTGGGCGAGGGGCTGGTGGTCATTGAGACCGCCCGGCTCGCCAAGGAGGGCAGGAGCCTTGCGGAACTGGAGGGATTTGCCAAGAGCCGCTGCGCAAGGATGCAGCAGTTCTTTGTGGTGGACGACCTGAAGTACCTGCACAAGGGCGGGCGCATTTCCGGCGGCGCACGCCTGGCCGGTACGCTGCTGCAGGTGAAGCCCATTCTCCGGGGCAACGAGGAGGGCAAGATCGTGGTGTACGACAAGGTCCGGGGCAAGAAAAAGGCCCTGGAGGCCCTGGCGGAGATCTACGACAAGACCGTGGACGACCGCAGGGTGCATATCGGCATCGCCCACGCCGACGCACCCGCCGACGCGCTGCACCTGCAGAATCTGCTGCGGGACAGGGGCGCTGTGGGAGAGATCATCCATGTGTGCTATGAGCCGGTCACCGGCGGCCATGTGGGGCCGGGAACGGTGGCGCTGTTCTTCTACAGCGAGGCGTGGAGATAAAAACTGGCGAAAAATTCCTTTGGATTTTTCCAACAAAGAGATTAAAAACAAGGGATCCGCTTTTGTAAGAGCGGATCCCTTGTTTTTAATTGGTCGGGTATCAGCCGATGAGGCCGATAATGAAGATGGCCAGGATCATAATGGGCAGCACGATCATGAACAGCCACCGCATCCAGCCGGCGACCTTCATGCCCCTGCCGGCGTTGGCCTCGGCCTGGTAGTTCTTAAAGCCCCAGCCCCAGCGGGTCACGCAGAAGAGCAGGTACACCAGGGAGCCCAGGGGCAGCAAAATGCTGCTGACCAGGAAATCCTCGCTGTCCAGCACATCCCGGCCGCCGATGGGGTGGAAGCCGCTTAGCACGTTATAGCCCAGCACGCAGGGGACGCTGGCGATGAGGACGATAATGCCGTTTATCAGCGCGGCCTTCTTGCGGCTCCAGCCGAACAGGTCCATGCAGGAGGACATGATGTTCTCAATGACCGCGATGACCGTGGAGAAGGAGGCAAAGGTCATGAACAGGAAGAATAGCGATCCCCACACGCGGCCCCCGGCCATATTGGTGAACACATTGGGCAGGGTGACGAAGATCAGACTGGGGCCGGAGGTCACCTCCACCCCGTAGCTGAAGCAGGCAGGGAAGATAATGATGCCCGCCATGACGGCCACGAAGGTGTCCAGCCCGCAGATGCGGGCGCCCTCGCTGAGCAGCGTGTGGTCCTTACTCATGTAGCTGCCGAAAATTTCCATGGCGGCAATGCCCAGGCTCAGGGTGAAGAAGGACTGGTTCATGGCCGCGGCAATGACATTGCCCAGGCCTACGGAACGCACATTGTCCATGTTGGGCACCAGGTAGAAGGCGATGCCCTCCTTGGCCCCGGGGAGGGTGAAGCTGTGAATGGCCAGCACCAGGATCAGCACCAGCAGAGCGGTCATCATCACCTTGCTGACCCGCTCCAGGCCCTTCTGCACGCCGATGCTGCACACCAGCACGCCGGCGGCCACTGTAATAACCATCCACAGTCCCATTTCGGTGGGGCTGGCCAGCATATCACTGAATACCTGGCCGCTGACATCGGCGGCCATGCCGGGGGTAAAGACACCGGTGACGAACTTGAAGAAGTAGTCCAGCATCCAGCCGGACACGGTGGTATAGTACATCATCAGCAGGCAGCAGCCGATGATGGCGAACCAGCCGTGAATGTGCCACTTGCTGCCGGGCTTTTCCAGGGCTTTATAGGCCAGCACCGCACTCTTGCGGCTGGCGCGGCCCACGGCCAGCTCCATGGTCAGCACCGGCAGGCCCAGCACCACCAGCATGACAAGGTAGACCAGCACAAAAAATCCACCGCCGTTCTGCCCCACCACAAAGGGAAAGCGCCACACATTGCCGATGCCGATGGCGCACCCGGCACTCACCAGCAGGAAGCCCAGACGGGACTTGAAAGATTCGCGTTCCATGATTCTCTCCTCCAGTTTTGGGCGGCCAATAGGACCGCCCGTTAAAAAAGCGTTATGAATGTACTATAAGGGGCGGACGGACTTTTGTCAACCATTGAGATGAACAAAAAGCGGCGCAGCGGGCATTCTTCGGGGAAAAAGGCGGAATCAGGGGAATTGCCGATGGAACGTCCGGCGGTGAGGACCCGACGGCGAAAAATACCCCCTGCAGCCATCGGGCTGCAGGGGGTATGACGCTGCCAATGGAGCAGCACTTCAGGTGCCGTTATCGGATCAATTCTGAAGTGCCAGGGCCCACTGGGAGTACTTTTCGATGTTTGCGTCCCGCTCCTCGGCGTCCTTGCCCAGAGTGAGGATATAGACCTTGATCTTGGGCTCCGTGCCGGAGGGGCGTACCAGGATCACCGTGCCGTCGGCCAGGGTGTAGCGCAGAACATTGCTGCCCCTCAGCTCCGAGGCAGTAACCTTTCCGGTTTTACAATCGGTAATGGTACCGTCCTTATAATCTGTGCGCGCCGTGACGGCCACGCCTGCGATGTCCGTGGGGGGTACATCCCGCAAAGACTGCATGAGCGCGGCCATCTTTTCCAGGCCGTCCAGACCGGGCATCACCAGGTTGTGGGTCTTTTCTCCATAGTAACCGTACTTTTCGTACAGGGCCTGGAGGGCATCGAACAGGGTCATGCCCTGGCTCTGGTACCAGGCGGCCATCTCCGTCAGCAGCAGGGAGGCGGTGACGGCATCCTTGTCCCGGACATAGTCACCCAGCATATAGCCGTAGCTCTCCTCATAGGAGAACACCACCTTGCCCAGGCCCTGGCTCTCCAGCTGCTGCTTTTTCTCGGCCATGAACTTAAAGCCCGTGAAGGTATCATAGCATTTGACGCCGTGGGCCTCAGCCACCCGGCGGGCCATCTCAGTGGTGACGATGGTCTTGAGCAGGACGGCGTTCTTGGGCAGCTTGCCGTTTCTGGCCATGGCACCCAGCAGGTAATCCGCCAGCAGCACGCCGGTCTGGTTGCCGGACACGGGCACGAAGCGGCCGTCCTTATTGCGCACCAGGATACCCACCCGGTCGCTGTCCGGGTCGGTGCCGATGATGAAGTTGGCGCCCACCCGGTCCGCCAGGGCAATGGCCAGGTAGAAGCCCTCGGGATTCTCCGGATTGGGGGAGACCACCGTGGGGAAGGAGCCGTCCAGCACCATCTGCTCCGGCACGCAGTGCAGGTGCTTCACACCCAGGTCCCGCAGGGCCTGGGGCACCAGCTTCCAGCCGCAGCCGTGGAAGGGAGTGTAGACCACATGGAAGGAATCCGCCACCTTGGCAACACATTCCCGGTCGTTGACCATGGCCATGACGTTTTCCATGAAGGCGTTGTCGGTTTCCTCCCCCATGAGCTCAATGTGTCCGGCGGCCTTGGCTTCATCAAAGGGCA
This sequence comes from uncultured Eubacteriales bacterium, assembly GCA_963655625.1. Taxonomy (GTDB): domain Bacteria; phylum Bacillota; class Clostridia; order Oscillospirales; family Oscillospiraceae; genus Vescimonas. The sequence goes on from CAVKFX010000057.1 coordinate 6,378, forward strand.
TGGTCTTTACGCCGGTGAAGATGTCGATCTTCTCCAGCTCACGGGCGATGGCATCGGCGTGCTGGGGGGGCAGCTGGGCGCCGTCGGACCAGTAGACCTTGTAGCCATTATACTCCTTGGGGTTGTGGCTGGCGGTGATGTTGATGCCCGCCTGGCAGCCGTAGTGCCGCACGGCAAAGCTAAGCTCCGGAGTGGGGCGCAGGGACTCAAAAATCCGCACATGGATGCCGTTAGCGGCGCAGACCTCGGCGGCGGCCCGGGCAAACTCCATGCTGTGGTGGCGGCAATCCATGCAGATGGCAACGCCTTTGTCCATGGCGGCAGAGCCTTCAGCGCAGATGACATTGGCAAAGCCCTGGGTGGCCCAGCGGATGACATAGATATTCATCTGGTGCAGGCCCATCTTCATGGTGCCCCGCAGGCCGGCGGTGCCGAACTCCAGGGGACCGTAGAACCGGCTCTCAATCTCCTTGTCGTCATCTGCAATGGCGGCCAGCTCGGCCCGCTCGTCTTCGGTGATGGCATCACTGTGGAGCCATTTTTGGTATTCTGCTTTGTAGTCGATCATGCTGTAAAATCTCCCTTCCGTTATTATGTGAAAGTTATGAATTATCCTCGTCGAAAATGGGCTCGGCGGTGAGCAGGGCCCGGGCCTCCTCCAGGCGGGAGGCGGGGACATAGAGGTCGGCACCGTAGCCGGAAAAGCCGTTGATGACCTTGCCGGCGCCGCCCTCCTTGGCGTAATATTTGAAGCAGGGGATGCCGTAAGCCGCCAGCATGGACAGCTTCATGTCCGCGTCAGCGGCGGAGTCGAATGCCTGCTCCAGTATGACGGCCTTTTCCTTTTCGCCGTTTTCCAGGGTGGGCCAGGCGGGGGTGTCAGGGGTGCCGCCGAAGGACCAATCGTTGTTCATGGGGGATTCCTCCTAATATATGTAGTGTGGGGAGAGGCGTTGCCCCCAGTCGGATTCGCCGACAGCTGCCCTTACGCAGGGGGAGCCTTTTTGGGGGAATACGGATTGCCACAGCCAGTGTGCGCACTGGCTTCGCAATGACATCTTGCATGGAGTGCGGTGGTGATCGGGCGGGGTGCTGTAGGGGCGGACGACTCTGTCCGCCCGGTGGGCAGTCTGTTGGTGTGCGTAGGGGAGGCGCGGGGCGTCGGGGACGCCGATCCCTACGGATATTATTGGGAGATCACTTGTGGTATTTTGTCCCCTGCTGGATCTGGTAGGCCCGGTAAATTTGCTCTAAGAGCATGACCCGGGCCAGGTGGTGGGGGAAGGTCATGGGGGATAGGGAGAGCCGCCAGTCTGCCCGGCGCTTCAGCTCCTCACTGAGGCCCACGCTGCCGCCGATGAGAAAGGTAACTTGGGTACTGCCGGAAACCGCCAGCTGCTGCATTTTGCGGCTCATTTCCTCGCTGGAGCAGGGGCTGCCCTCGATGCACAGGGCCACCAATGCGCCGCCCCTGGGGAGCTTTGCACTTATGGCGGCGGCCTCCGCGTCCAGAGCCTGCTGGATCTGGGCGGGGGAGGGCTCCTCCGGCAGCTTGCTTTCCGGCAGCTCGATAACCTCTAATTTGCAGCAGCGCTGCAGACGCTTGGTGTACTCTGCCACAGCGTCCAGGTAGAATTTTTCCTTCAGCTTGCCTACGCACAGGACGGTTATTTTCTGCATGGCGCACCCTCCGCTATATAGGCCTCGCTGCACTCACCTCGGGGGGCGGCGGTGAGCCGGATCTCTTCGAATCCACCGCAGCGCAGGGCATAGCCTATGGTATCCAGGGCCCGGACAGGGGTATTATTCTCCCTGCTTAAATGCACCAGGACAAACTGCCGGGTGCCGCGGTCCGCCATACGGCAGGCAAACGCCGCCGCCGCATCATTGGACAGGTGGCCCCGGTCACCCAATATCCGCTGCTTCAGGGGATAGGGATAGGGGCCGCTTTGCAGCCACTGCACATCGTGATTGCTCTCCAGCAGCAGCAGCTCCACCCCGGCCAGGGCCGCCTCGGCCTCCGGGGTTACATAGCCCGTGTCCGTCAGGATCCCGGCGGAGGCGCCGCCGCAGTCAAAGCGATAGTCCATGCTGCCCGGGGCATCATGGGACGTGGCAAAGGCCGTCACGGTCAGGGAACCGAAGGTCTGCGCGTCCCCGGGGCATAGGGGCCGCAGCAGAGAGGTGCTGCCCGGTATCTGCCGCAGCAGGGTGGCGCACACGGCGGGGGAGGCAAATACGGGGGCGCCCGTATGCTTCAGCAGCACCCGAAGACCGGCGGTGTGGTCGGAATGGGTATGGGTAATGAAAACGGCGGACAGGGCCTGGGGCGGCCGGTCAAGAGAGCGCAGGGCGGTCTCGATGCGCCGGGCGGAGATGCCCGCGTCCACCAGAATGTGAACGTCGCCGGCGCAGACCAGGGCGGCGTTGCCCTCGGACCCGCTGGCCAAAGTATGTATGGTGATCAAATGTAAGACCTCGCTTGTGATTTCGTAGGGGGCGCGAAAGGAGATTACGGATGTCCCTGTTGCGGTGCCCAAAATTTCCGCGCTGCCTAACGGCGGACGCTTGAAATTTTGACCGCGGCCACTCGCTCGCCTCGCTTCATCTGCCACTGGCAGCGCTCGGCTCGCTCCCCACAGCCGGTGTGCGCACTGGCTTCGCAATGACACATTATAAAGGGTGCGGTGGGACTTTGTAGGGGCGGACGACCCTGTCCGCCCGGTGGGCGGCGGGACACATGGGGCCCGGCCTACATTATAATAATGTTATTTTGTGGGGCAGGGCCTGTGTGCCCTGCCGTGCGGGGGCGGGTCGTCGAGGACACCGACCCCTACGGATATGCAGCAGGGGATCCGGCGGGGGAGCGCCGCCAGGTGATAAAAGCAGCGTCACCACGCCGGCCGCCCTTTGGCGGCCCTACGCGGCAGACGCTGCTTTGGCGGCATTGTATCAGCCGATATGTGCTTCCTTCTGCTCGGCGATGTCCGGCGCGTCCACCACGCGGATGTCGGCCCCAACGGCCCGGAGCTTGCCCACCAGGTCCTCGTAGCCGCGCTCGATGAACTGCACCTGGCTCAGCTCCGTCACGCCCTGGGCGCACAGGCCGGCGATGACCATGGCGGCGCCTGCCCGCAGGTCGCAGGCCTGCACCGGCGCGCCCTGGAGATGCTCCACGCCCTCGATGACGGCCACATGGCCATCGGCCTGGATATTGGCGCCCATACGCTTTAATTCGTCGATATACTTAAAGCGGCTGTTCCACACGTTTTCATTGACGATGCTGGTGCCCTGGGCTGTGGACAGCACCGCGGCGATCTGGGGCTGCATATCCGTGGGGAAGCCCGGATAGGGCATGGTCTTTACGTTAGTCTTCTGCAGGGGGCCGCTGCGGCGCACCAGCACGGCATCGCCCCGGTCCTCGATGTAAACACCCATCTCCACCAGCTTGGCGCTGATGCAGTCCAGGTGCTTGGGGATCACGTTCTTGATGAGCACCTGGCCGCCTGCGGCGGCCACGGCGGCCATGTAGGTGCCGGCCTCGATCTGGTCGGGAATGATGCCATAGCTACCGCCGGCCAAACGGTCCACACCCCGGATCTTGATGGTGTCGGTTCCGGCGCCCTTGACATCGGCGCCCATGGAATTGAGGAAGTTGGCCAGGTCCACGATGTGCGGCTCCTTGGCGGCGTTTTCGATGACGGTGTTGCCCTGGGCCAGCACGGCGGCCATCATGATGTTCATGGTGGCGCCCACGGACACCACGTCCAGATAGATAGATGTGCCGGTGAGACGGCCGCCCTTGGCGCTGGCCTGGATGAAGCCGCTCTCCACCTTTACCTCCGCGCCCATGGCGCAGAAGCCCTTGATGTGCTGGTCGATGGGCCGCACACCGAAGTCGCAGCCGCCGGGCATGGCCACGGTGGCCTCCCCAAAACGGCCCAGCAGGGCGCCGATGAGATAGTAGGAGGCGCGGATGCGGCGGGCCAGCTCATAGGACGGGTGGGTGGAGTGGATGGCGTGGCAGTCCAGCTCCACGGCGTGGCGATTCAGGACCCGGACCCGGGCACCCAGCTCCTCCAGAATATTCAGCAGCAGCGTAACGTCGCTGATCTGCGGGATGTTTTCGATGCGGCAGATGCCGTCCACCAGCAGGGCGGCGGGAATGATGGCAACGGCGGCGTTCTTTGCGCCGCTAATGGTTATTTCGCCAAAAAGCGGCCGACCGCCGCGAATAAGATACTGATTCATAAGTGCCCCTTTCGTGAGGTGTATATAAGGAGGCAGAGCCTCTCCGTCGTCAGCCGCTGCAAAAATGTGCAGGGCATAGTCATCCATTTATACAAGATAGTATATCACATATTTTTTCAAATGCAATCACCAATATTCCTAAACAGGTGGGAAACTTCTATGGGAAATTAAGAGGAGCGTAAAAAAATGCGCGAAAAATTTTCGAAAAGGGGTTGACACCGGCTGCGGATGGGTGTAGTATACAGACAACAAACGTATGAGCAATTATTCACATGAACACTTGAGGAGGGCCACATGGAGCAGATGGAGAAAAATCCGGAGCAGGATTTCCTGTGCCTGGACGAGATCGGGGTGGAGACCGTGCGGCGGCAGATGCCCGACGAGGACGACCTGTACGACCTGGCAGAATTATATAAGGTGTTCGGCGATTCTACCCGCATTAAAATCTTGTATGTACTGTTCGGCGCGGAGCTGTGCGTGTATGACATTGCCCGGCTCCTGGGCATGACCCAGAGCGCTGTGAGCCACCAGCTGCGCATCTTGAAAAACAACAAGCTGGTGAAGTTCCGCCGGGAAGGCAAAGCTGTTTTTTATGGTCTGGATGACGACCATGTCCGCTCTATTTTGCAGCTGGGCATGGAGCACCTGGGCGATTGAGGAAAGGAGACTACTTACCATGAAAAAGACATATAAGATCGAAGTGGATTGCGCGGCCTGCGCCGACAAGATGGAGCAGGCTGCCCAAAAGACTCAGGGCGTGGCCGCTGCCACCGTCAGCTTCATGACCCAGAAGATGAAGGTGGAATTTGCCGAGGGCGCCGATGCGGACACCGTGATGCAGCAGGTGCTGAAGAACTGCAAGAGGGTGGAGGACGACTGCGAGATATTCCTATAAGACCTGGCGAAAAAACTTCGTTTTTTCTGCCAAAAGGCTCACAGTCTGCTGCGCGCATAATTTTTGCGCGGAGCGTAAAAATTCCACACTGGCAGCCTGAGAGGTATTTTCCCCCACGCACATGTCGCGGGGGAAAATGATTTAAATTTTTCGCGTCTGCGGACGCGAACGCTGCGAGGCTTTTTATAAGCTGGAGACGCTGTAAGGAGGCGTAAAAGCCGTGACGAAGAAACAGAAAACCAATCTCATCCGGATCATCGTGTCGGCGGTGCTGGTGATCGGAGTATGGGTATCCCCCCTCACGGGATGGCTGGAGGGCGTGCTGTATCTCATCCCGTATTTCATCGTGGGCTACGATATTCTGCTCAAGGCTGTGAAGGGTATCTTCCGGGGCCAGATGTTCGATGAGAATTTCCTTATGGCTGTGGCCACTGTGGGCGCTATGGCCCTGGGTGATTGGCGGGAGGGCTGCGCCGTTATGGTGTTCTATCAGATCGGCGAGCTGTTCCAAAGCTATGCCGTGGGTAAGAGCCGCCGCAGCATCTCCGACCTGATGGACATCCGCCCGGACTATGCCAACATTGAGTCCGGCGGCGCCCTGGAGAAGGTGGATCCGGAGGATGTGGCCGTGGGCACCGTCATTGTGGTGCAGCCCGGGGAGCGCATCCCCATTGACGGCGTGGTGACCGAGGGCGAGGCCACCGTGAACACCAGTGCCCTTACCGGCGAGAGCCTGCCCCGGCAGGTGAAGGCCGGGGATGAGGTGCTCTCCGGCTGCGTGAACCTCAGCGGCCTGCTGCATATCCGGACCACCAAGGAGTTCGGCGACTCCACCGTGGCCAAGATCCTGGATCTGGTGGAAAACTCCAGCATGAAAAAGGCCAAGGCCGAGAACTTCATCACCAAGTTCGCCCGCATCTATACTCCCGCCGTGTGCTACAGCGCCCTGGCCCTGGCGGTGCTGCCGCCGGTGGTGCGGCTTATTATGGGCAACGCACCCATGTGGGGTGACTGGATCACAAGAGCGCTGACCTTCCTGGTCATCAGCTGCCCCTGCGCGCTGGTCATCAGCATTCCCCTGAGCTTCTTCGGCGGCATCGGCGGCGCGTCCGCCAAGGGGATTCTGGTCAAGGGCAGCAACTATCTGGAGGCCCTGGCCAAGACGAGCTGCGTGGTATTCGACAAGACCGGCACCCTCACCAAGGGCGTTTTCCAGGTGCTGGAGACGGCCCCGGAGGGTATGGACGCACAGACCCTGCTGGGCTGGGCGGCCCAGGCGGAGTGCTACTCCAAGCATCCCATCAGCCAAAGCCTCAAGACCGCCTGGGGCGGCCAGGTGGACACCGATCGGGTGACGGACGTGGAGGAGCTGGGCGGCTTCGGCCTTACGGCACGGGTCAGCGGCCGCGCTGTGGCCGTGGGCAACCGGCGGCTCATGGAGAAGCTGGGCATCCAGCCTGCAGAGCCGCAGAAGGCCGGCACCGTGGTCTATGTGGCCGTGGACGGCGTGTATGCCGGTTGGATCCTCCTGGGCGATGTGGTGAAGGACCATGCGGCCCAGGCCATCCGGGGCCTGAAGGCGGAGGGCATCGAAAAGACCGTTATGCTCACCGGCGATGCGGACGCGGCGGCCCGGCAGGTGGCATCCCAGCTGGGCGTGGACGAGGTCCACAGCCAGCTGCTGCCGGCGGATAAGGTCCGGCAGGTGGAGCGGCTGCTGAAAGAGCGGAAGGAGGGCCGGCTCCTGGCCTTCGTGGGTGACGGCATCAACGACGCCCCGGTGCTGGCCCGAGCCGACATCGGCATTGCCATGGGCGCTTTGGGCAGCGATGCAGCCATCGAGGCGGCGGATGTGGTACTCATGGATGACGACCCGGCCAAGATCGCCCTGGCCATGCGCATCTCCCGGCGGACCCTGCGCATCGTGTATGAAAACATTGTGTTTGCCCTGGCGGTGAAGGCGGTGTGCCTGGTGCTGGGCGCCATCGGCATTGCCAATATGTGGCTGGCCATCGGCGCGGATGTGGGCGTGATGGTGCTGGCGGTGCTCAACGCCACCCGGGCCCTGTCGGCGGGAAAAGAATAAAAAATAAGCAGGCGGAGGAAACCTGAAGGACTCCTCCGCCTGTGTTATGATCATAGAGCTGACGACCATACCCTCCGGTTTACCGTAATCTCATTAAGATAAGCAATAATCCAGACCGCCCTATTGGCGGCCTGGATTAT
>CAVKFX010000058.1:0-6701 GCA_963655625.1 uncultured Eubacteriales bacterium
CGCCTGCGGGCGGCAAACTCTGCGAGGCTTTTGGGGCAAATTGAGCAGCGTGTGCAAAAATGCACACGCTGCTGTTTTCATCTTATTATCTTCCGCTCAGGTCCACTGCGTGGCGCACAAAGCTCATGGCCGGCACCGGCCGCGGCAGCCGCATTCTAAACTCCATTTGCGGCGTTTTAGCTTCCTCCAGGGGCTGGCCCTCTGCGTCCTCCATCATAGGCACAGCCATCTCAAAGGGCTTCAGATCCGGCCCCACGATCTCCACCCGGTCCCCCGCCCGGAACTTGTTCCGAAGGCTCAACGTGGCCAGGCCCGTTTCATCGCAGCTTAACACCACCGCGCAGATCTGCCACTCCCGGATATACCGAGAATTTTCAAAATACTGCCCCGGCTGGCCGTAGAAAAAGCCCGTGGAATAGTGCCGGTGGCTCACATGCTCCACCTCGTCCCGCCACACCGGGTCTGCGGGCCGCCCGGCGGCCACGTCGTCCAGCACATGGCGGTACGCCCCGGCCACAATGGCGGCATAGTAGGCGGATTTGGCCCGTCCCTCGATCTTCAGGCAGTCCACCCCGGCGTCCATGAGGTCATCCAAATGGTCGATCATGCACATGTCCCGGGAATTGAGGATATACGTCCCCTTTTCATCCTCAAACACGGGGAAATACTCCCCCGGGCGCTTTTCCTCCATCAGCGTATACTGGTAGCGGCAGGGCTGGGCGCAGGCACCCCGGTTGGAGTCCCGCCCGGTCATGTAGTTGGACAGCAGACACCGCCCGGAATAGGACACGCACATGGCCCCGTGGCAGAACACCTCTATCTCCAGCCCCGGCGAGACTCTCTCCCGGATGGCCCGGATCTCCTCCAGGCCCAGCTCCCGGGCCAGCACCACCCGGCTGGCCCCCAGGTCATACCAGGCCTGGGCGCAGACGTGGTTGGCCACAGATTGCTGGGTGCTGATGTGCCGCTGGCAGTGGGGTGCATACTTTCCCGCCAGGGTAAAGGCCCCCAGGTCCGCCAGGATCAGGGCATCCACCCCGGCATCATCCAGCTGCTCCAGATAGGCCGGCAGCTGATCCGCTTCGCCCCAGCGGGGCATGGTGTTCACCGTAGCGTGGACGGCCACGCCGTGGTCATGGGCGTAACGCACCGCCCGGGGCAGCTCCTCCGGGGTAAAATTCCCTGCAAAGGCCCGCATCCCGAAGGCCGTACCCGCCAGATACACAGCGTCCGCCCCGTATAACACGGCCATTTTCAGTTTTTCCATGTCCCCGGCGGGGACCAGCAGCTCCGGCTTCCTTCTCATCATGCAGGGGCGTACATATCGCTGTTGACAAAGGCCAAATGCTCGCTATAGGTGCGGAAGAAGTGGTGTACACCATCTGTACCCAGGGCATAGTAGTAGTAATCCGTCTGGCTGGGGTTCAGCGCCGCCCGGATGGAGGCCAGACTGGGGTTGCAGATGGGCCCCACGGGCAGACCCGCGTGGATATAGGTGTTATAGGGGCTATCCAGCTCAGTGGAAAACTCGGAGCGATCCTTCCCCTCCAGCCTCAGCGCATAGTCGATGCTGGCATCCACCTGCAGCAGGCCCGCTGTCTCTGCGTCCGGGTTGTTCAGGCGGTTATACAGCACCGAGGCTACATTGGTCCGCTCCTCATAGTCGCCGATGGCTTCCTTTTCGATAATGGAGGCCATGGTGATGATCTCCCGGAAGGTATAGCCGCTCTCCTGGATCTCCGACAGCAGCTCATTGCTGACCTTGGTGTTGAAGTTGGTGAGCATGGTGTCAATGGCATATACGGCCGTTTTCTCTGTGGAGAATTCGTAGGTATCCGGGAACAGATAGCCCTCCAGGCGGTTGATTTGGCCGGTAAGGCTGTTGTCGATGAACGGATATTCCTCGCCGAAGTCGAAGTTGGACACGGCGTCCACCAGCTCCTCCTTGGTGGCAATGCCCTTTTCTGCCAGCAGATCCACGATCTCCTGCACGGTGTAGCCCTCGGGAATGGTGACAAGCACCAGGCCCTCCTCGGCGCGGCGTCTGGCGTCGGGGTCGTACATATTGCGCACCAGGCTGCGGTAATCCATGGAGGTGTTCAGCTCATAGGTGCCGGGATCGATGTCATTTTTCGCCCCGGTGAAGATCTCATACAGCACGAAAAAGCCCTTCAGCTCAATGAGACCCGCCTTCTTCAGCTTGGAGGCGATCTTGAAAACGCCGTCCCCCTCCTCAATGGTCACGGTATAGGTCTCATTGCCCTTGTCCAGGGCGCACAGGTCGTTGGCCAGGATCCAGCCGATGCCCGCCAGAAGCATGGAGCCCAGCACCACGGCCGCCACATAGATCTTCCAGTTAAATTTCCCCTTGCGGTGCTTTTTCTTAGGAGTGGGGGCGGAGGCAGCCTCCACCTCATTGATGATCCGCTGATGCACCGCATCGGTGTCCCAATCCCGGTTCTGGAAACGCTTATCATTATCCATGATTGTATGTCCTTTCTGCGTTTTATCTGTAATATGAGCCGGACAAGTTCCATTTTCCCTCCCTGCCACATACAATACTGTACCAACAGGTAAGTGAGGTGAAAAACATGTGCTTTGACAACAACTGCTCCTGCATTTGGCTCATTGTGATCCTGCTTCTGCTCTTCTGCTGCTGCGGAAACGGGAATAGCCGCGGCTGCTCCTGCTGAGAACATACGGGGAGAGATCGGGGACCTGCGTCCCCCTTTTCTCCTGCCCCTTAGGGGACAAGCAGATCCTCCACCCGGGTGAGTACCTCCCGGTGGATGTCCTCCGGCGGGCGGATCTGTCCGTCCCGGCTGCAGTCGATCTTTTCCCAGCCGCACAGGCGGATGATAAGCTCCGCGCTCTCCCGGCAGGCGGCCAGGTACGCCTCGTCCCTCTCGTGGATGTCCGCCCGGGTGCGGGTCTCCGCCTCCCGCCGGCGCATCATTTCCTCGGAAATCTCCGTGGGCAGGTCCAGATACACCACCCGGTCCGGCTTCGGCAGCTCCAGCAGCCGGTATTCAAAGTCGAACAGCCAGTCAAGGAACGCTCTGCGCTCCTCCCGGGGCAGCTTGGGGGTCTGGTGCACGGCGTTGGAGGTGGTATAGCGGTCGGCAATGACCAGCCCGCCGCCCTCATAAAACCGGCCCCAATCCTGCCGGTAGCTGGCAAAGCGGTCCACCGAATAGAAGGTGGCGGCCGCATAGGCATTCACATCCCCGGGATGGCTGCCAAAAGCTCCGGAGAGATACAGCCGGATCAGCGCCGAGGATTCCTCCCGATACCGGGGAAACTCCAGCTTTCGGTAGGGGACGCCCCGCCGGTCCAGCTCCCTGCACAGCAGGGCGGTCTGGGTAGCCTTGCCGGACCCGTCCGTCCCTTCAAACACGATAAGCCTGCCCTGCATATGTGTGCCCTCCCTTATGCTGCACAAAAATTCATTTTATTATAGCACATTCCGCGCTCTTTGTCACCCACAAAAAATGCGTAACCCGCAGGTTACGCATTTTCCTGTTCTATTTGCAGCCGCCTGCGCCGCCTCCGCTCCTCGTAGATGGTATTTAAGCAGTACAGGACAACTCCCACCCAAATAAAGCCAAAGCTCTTCAGCTTTTCCGCCGTGAGGTATTCCCCCATAATGGCGCCGCATACGATGCCCAGGGTGGGGCTCAGATATTGGCAGAAGCCGGCTGTGGTCAGCGGCAGATACTTTACGCCCACAGAGTACAGCACCATGGGCATGGCCGTCACAACGCCGGCCCCCAGGAGCATCAGCTGCCGCAGAGGCGTAATGGATGCCATACCGGTGTCCCCCATGCGGAATAGCAGAATAAACAGCAGCGCTGCCGGTACCATCATCAGAATCTCCGCCGTGGTGCTGACCACAGAATCGATGATCAGGCTTTTTTTGATGGCCGCATAGACGGCAAAGCACGCGGACAAGGCGATGGTTACATAGGGTACGCCGCCGAAGCCGTCCGTGGACAGTACGATGCCGACCACCACTACCGCCAAAATCACCAGATGCCGCCAGCTCACCCTTTCCCGAAAGATAACTGCGCCGAAGGCAAACACCACAATGGGCTGGATGTAATACCCCAGGCTGCACTCCAACACCCGGCCATTCTGTACCGCCCACAGGTATACGCCCCAGTCCGCCAGCAGGAAAAGCGACGCCGGAATCTCCCGCTTGAGCATCTGCCTGTCCCGAAACACTGCCCACAGCTGGGGCAGCTTTCCCTGAGCCCACAGGATGCATAGGCAGCAGATGGCCGCCCAAATAATGCGGCAGGCCAGCATAAAAAAGGTGTCCCACTCCCCGCAGATATACCAGAACAGCGGCTGGAACCCCCAAATCAAAAAGCACAGCAAAAACGTGGACAAGCCCTTTTTATAGTTGATTTCCTGCACACAGCCACCTCTTTCATATTTACAGATCTCTGCAATAATGGTATGATGATACCACCGAGGTGAGAAAATGTCAAAGCTTCCGCAGGAAAAATATATCGGTGACACGGTCTCCATCGCCCGGGACCTCCTGGGGAGATACCTTGTGCGCATGTGGCAGGGCCAGCCCCTGGTTTGCCGCATCGTGGAAACGGAGGCCTATGTGGGTGCGGTGGACAAGGCCGCCCACGCCTATGGCTATCACAGGACCCAGCGCAACGCCGTTATGTTCGGTCCCCCGGGCCATGCGTACATCTATCTGATCTATGGGATGCACTGCTGCCTGAACTTTGTCACGGAGCCGGAGGGTGAACCCTCCGCCGTGCTGCTGCGGGGCTTGGAGCCGGTTTACGGCACGGAGCAGATGAGCCTCCTGCGGTACGGAAAGCCCCCGGCGCAACTGAGCGCCTATCAGCGGAAGAATTTTCTCAACGGGCCGGGCAAATGCTGCCGGGCCCTGGGGCTCACCCGGCAGGAAAACGGGCTGGACCTGACAGGGGACACACTCTTTCTCTGCGATTCACCGGAGGACATCGGCCTCCCCCCTGCCCCGCCGGCGGAATACACCCTGCACACCGGCAAACGCGTTGGCATCGACTACGCCGAGGAGGCCGTGGACTTCCCCTGGCGGTTTTGGCTGGAAAGGAAAGAATTATGCTGATTTTTGACATGGACGGGACCCTCATCGACTCCAACGGCGTCTGGCGGGAGGTGGACATGGCGTTTCTGAAAAAGCGCGGCTTCCCCTACACCAAGGAGTATTACCAAGGCGTGGCCCACACCATATTCCCCAAGGCGGCGGTGTTCACCAAGGCCTACTGCCATTTGCAGGAAAGCACGGAGGAGATCATGGCCGAGTGGATGGAAATGGCCGGGGATGCCTACGCCACCCGGGTGCCGGTGAAGCCCGGCGTCCGGGCGTATCTGGACCAGTGCCGCCGCAAGGGGGAGCGGATGATCGTCCTCACCTCCGCCGTGCCCGGCCACTGCCGCAGCGCCCTGACTCACCTGGGCCTGATGGAGTATTTTGAGACCATTTTCTTCGCCCACGACCTGAATTTAGATAAAAAGGACCCGGACATTTTCCTCCTGGCGGCCAAAAAATGCGGCGTGCATCCCGCGGACTGCACCCTGTATGACGACTCGGTGGACGCCTGCCGGGGGGCAAAGGCTGCGGGGATGCACGCCGTGGGCGTGTATGATCCCTATTTTGAAGTTTCGGAAGCGGAAATGCGGGCCGTCTGCGACGGCTATATCCACAGCTTCACCGAGCTGCTGGAGAAGTAGTCACAGGCCCTTCAGCAGCTCCTCGATCTCTGCCTTGGGGCGGTAGCCCAGGGACTTGGCCACCGGCTGCCCATTCTTAAAGAGTACCAGCAGCGGGATGCTGGACACGTCGAACCGCTGGGCCAGGGCCATCTGCTCGTCCACATTTACCTTGCCCACCTTCAGGCTGCCCTCGTGGTCCCGGGCGATCTCCTCCAGAACGGGTCCCAGCATCCGGCACGGGCCGCACCAGTCCGCCCAAAAGTCCACCAGCACCGGCTCCCGGGCCTGCAGCACTTCCTTTTCAAAGTTTTCCGCGGTGATCTTGATCTCAGCCATTGTGATCGCATCCTTTCTTTTGTTCAATCCTTCAGCGACTTATAGTAGAGCATGCAGTGGCAGAAGCCCTCGAAATCGGGATCCCTGATCTGGTCCTTGAACTCCTTGCACATACACTTGGTGTCCTCCGTCCGCTCCAGGCGGCAGGGGCAGTAACCCCCGGTGCGTTTGAGGCCCTCCCGGACGGTCCTGACGATCTCCTGATCCGGGTTCAACGTAATTTTCATGAAATGCGCCTCCCTACGCTTATTGTTACCGCAATTATAGCATTTTATCTCCGTTTTTCTATTGCAAAAGTCACATTATTTAAAAATCCTGCAAAATCATTCTCGTTTCCATTGACCGGCAATAAAAATTCAGATACAGAAAATCACCGAGAGAAGTCCTCCACAGACTCCTCTCGGTGGTTTTAGTTTAGTGGAATTCTTCACCATAAGTCCGCAGCTGCGGCTTATTTAAGCAGGCGAAGGATCAGTCGACCATGCTCTTGAGGTTGCCGGAAACGGTGATGGGGGCAGCGGTAGCGGCCTTCACCTGGTCCACGGTGAACTCGGGATTGATCTCGGTCATCAGCAGGCCCTCGGGCGTGACTTCCAGCACGCACATCTCGGTGATGATCTTGTTGACGCAGTGGGAAGCGG
>CAVKFX010000059.1:0-7155 GCA_963655625.1 uncultured Eubacteriales bacterium
ATCTCGCCATTTTTTGGAGAAGCGTACAGGATGCCTTTGACCACTCCGGTTTCCCCTTCCTGCGAGAATACCCCTGCCCCGCCGATGATGCCGCCGGGAGCCTGCTGGCGGATGATCTCTGCCACGCCCTGGCCGGTGACGTGCCTATTTACCTCTTTATCGACGATTTTCACCTGCTGGCCGATGGCCGCATTGCCGCCTTCCTGTGCATGCTGGCCAACCGTCTGCCGGAAAACATCCATATGATCGTGGCCAGCCGTGACCGCTTTCTCCCCGGGGAGGAGGCCCTGCGCCTGGGCCGGAAGGTCTGCCGCATCGGCGTGGAGCAGCTGCGGCTCAACCACACGGAGCTGGCCGTCTACGCCCGCCGCTGCGGCACGGCCCTCACCGACCGGCAGGTGGAGGCCCTCCTCTATTCCAGCGAGGGCTGGTTCTCCGCCGTGTACCTGCAGCTGCGGGCCCTGACGGAAAGCGGCGCTCTGCCGGACCACACCTCGGACATTTATTCCATGTTTACCGCCGCCATGATCGCCCCCCTTCCGCCGGAGCAGCGGGATTTTTTGGCGGTGATGGGCCTGGCTGACGAGTTCACCGCCGAAATGGCCCGATTCATCACCGAAAACGAGGACACCGATTCTCTCCTCCTGTCCCTGACGGAGCAGAACGCCTTTGTCAAGCGTCTGCCGGACGGTGTCACCTTCCGGTTTCACCACATGATGAAGGAGTGCGCCCGGCGGGAATTCCGGGCCATGGACCCGGCCAGGCAGGCCGCCTATCTGGACCGCTGCGGCGCGTGGTACGACGCCCACGGCCAGTACCTCCACGCCATGTCCGCCTATGAGGAAAGCGGAAATCGGGACGCCCTGCTGCGCACCGTGGAGCATGACGCCGGCATCCTCCTGGCGGCCCTGGATCCGGCGGATGTGACGGCATTTTTGGATGAATGCCCCGCCGCCGTACTGAAGGACCACCCCCTGGCCCTGCTGGTGCTGATGCGCCGGCTGTTCACCTGGCGGCAGGTGCCCCGGATGATGGCGCTGAAGACGCTGCTGCTGGAGGCCATAGCGGAGCATCCCGCCCTTTCGGATCGGGAGCGGGGCGACCTGCGAGGGGAATGCGACCTTATCGAGAGTTTCCTTTTTTATAATGACATCAGCGCCATGAGCCGCCTGCACCGCAGCGCCAGCGCGCAGATGTCCCGCCCGGCCATCACCATCCGCAGCGAGGGCGGATGGACCTTCGGGTCGCCGTCGGTGCTGATGATGTTCCACCGCCGGCCGGGGGACCTGGACAAGGAGCTGGCGGAGATGGACGAGTGCATGCCCCACTATTACAAGGTCACCGGCGGCCACGGCCAGGGCGCAGAGACCATCATGCGGGCGGAGGCGGCGTTTTTGCAGGGCCGCTTTGTGGACGCGCAGATCGGCCTGGAGCGCGCCTGCGCCCGGATCGCGGACAACGGCCAGGTGTGCATGGCCCTGTGCTGCGACTTTTTGGCGTGGCGGCTGGCGGCGCAGACCGGCTTTACCCCCCGCTTCGGCTTCGCTCAGCGCCGGGACGCACTGCTGCGGCTGCACAACGCGGAATGGCTGCACATGCAGGACGCCGCCTGTGCCTATTACTACGCGCTGCTGGGCCAGCCCGAAAAGGCCCCGGTAATATTCCGGGAGCACCGGCTCTCCTCCGTCAACTTCCTGGCCCCGGGCAAGCCCATGATGGAGCTGATCGAAAACCAGGTCTGCCTGGCCCAGGGCATGTACGCCCAGGTCATCGGCCGCAGCGAGGGGCAGCTGGCCGCCTGCCGGGGGCAGCACTACGCCCTGGTGGCCCTGCATGTCCGCCTGCAGACAGCCTCTGCCTACGAGATGCTGGGAAAACACAGGGAGGCCCGGGCGCTGCTGGCCCAGGCCCTTACTGACGCCGCCACAGACGGCTTTGCAATGCCCTTTGCGGAAAACTTCCGCTATCTCAGGCCCCTGCTTACGGAGGCGGCGCAGTCCGATTTTCTCCGCCGGATCACGGCCCTGGGTGCGGCGGCGGAGGACAGGCGCAGCCGGAGCAGCTGCCCGGCCCTCTCGGGTCTCACACCCCGGGAGCAGGAGATCGCGGCCCTGGCCGCCCGTCGCCTGAGCAACCGGGAGATCGCGGAAAAGCTGCACCTGTCCGAGGGCAGCGTGAAGCAGTACGTCAGCCAGATCTACTCCAAGCTCGCCATCGAGGGGGACACCCGGCGCAAGCGGCAGCGTCTGGCGGAGCTTGTAAATACCTAACCAATGGTGAATGGAAATACAAAACGGTCCACTGTACTATAAATACAGTGGATCGCCGAGGCTGTCGAAAAACCCTCCGGGTTTTTCGACAAAGGACTTGCAGGCTGCTGCGCGCATAATTTGTGTGCCGTTGGCGCACAAATTCCACACTGGCAGCCTGAGCGGTATTTTCTCTCACGCACATGTCGCGAGAGAAAATGATCTCATTTTTTCGCGTCTGCGGACGCGAACTCTGCGAGGCTTTTTTGATAAGCTGAACGATCCACTGTACTATAAATACAGTGGATCGTTTGAGGTTGTCGAAAAAGTGGCAAAATTTGCGATAACGGTAAGGAAGGGTGTGTGAGGGAAACCCAAGAAGGGTGTCCCTCACCATTGAAATCAGTAGTTTTTGAAACTTTTTCAAAGTTTCAAAAACTTAGGCAGCGGGGCGAAAAGGCTTTTTCGACACGCTGGTTTTATATTTCAGGGAAAGGAGTGTCTCCAACTTGAACCGAAAGTATATCTCAGCCGTAAAGCCCTTGGACAACTACATTCTGCAGGTGGATTTTGTGTCCGGCAGCCGGCTGCTGCTGGATATGAAGCCGTATCTGGATAAGCTGCGCTTCCGCCCGCTGGCGGACCCCCAGCTGTGGGGCAGCGCCGTGACCAACGGCATTTTCATTCGCTTCGGCAACGTGGAGCTGAGCCATGACGAGCTGCTCACCATGGCCGAGGAGGCTCATTGACCCCAGGGATCGAGGAGGAAAAGACATGAAAAATCTAAAAAAATATCCGCTGCTCCTGGCGGCGCTGATGCTGGTGCTGTGCCTGGCCGCCTGCGGCAGCAAGGGCGGCCAGGAGGAATACCGCGCCCCGGACATCATCGAGGATGCGGTCTATGACCCCGACGCCCAGGGGGACTACAGCGACTATTTCGGCAAGTGGGTGGGCATCCGGGATTGCCAGTACACCACCATGCTGGTGACCCCGGCCGATGGCGGGATGCGCTTTGAGTTATACAAGGGCGAGGAGTTGGCCGCCAGCGGCTCCGCCCAGCAGGTGCCGGGCTACGCCTTCATCTATTTCTTCAACGATGCCGACGGCAGCGCCTATCTGTTTGCCTCCAACAACGGGGATATGGAGCTTTACAGCTTCGGCTATTTCGAGCGGATGGTCCCCGCCCCCAACACCAAGGGCGGCTTTGAGGACATTGCCGGCACATGGTACTTAGACGGCGATCCCAATGCGGTGAGCATCCTGCGCATTGACAATAACGGCGAGTGGACTCTGTATGATGGCTCCGCCATCGTGGATAACGGCTACCTGGTCCAGCACGACACCATCAAGGAGGACTACTACGCCCACTCCCGGCAGAACGAGGACGTGTGCTACGACATGAGTACCTCCCTGGACAGGGAGGGCATCTGGTGGGGCAGCGAGAATGACGCCTATCTCAAGCCCGTCATCACCAAGACCACCGACGAACTCATGGAGCCCTATGTGGGCTACTGGTCCAGCGGCGAGGACTACTGGCTGCGCATTTACGCCGGCACCCACTGGGACACCGTGGATGCAAACGGCGAGATCATCAACACCGGCGACGCGGACCCCGGGGAGGAGGAGGTCATCCTCTACATGGTGGGCTACGGCTATGCCGGGTCCCTGGTCCGCCAGGCGGACGGCAGCCTGAAAAACTCGGAGGACGGAATGGTCTTTTCCCCCGTGGCGGAGGCGGACATTCCGGCGGCGGCCCGGGCCGATCTGGGCTGAGAAGCAAATAAGCAGGAGGGAAAGAGCATGAAGAACAACATGGATCCCATAGGGAGAGAAAAAATGACTGACCAGGAGCTGTCTCAGGCCTTTGGCCGGTACCAGCGGCGGGAGAGCATCGGCATACTGCTGGGCGCTCTTTTGGTCATCGCCGGGTGCATCTCGGCCTTTGTGCAGCACAACTTGCTGCTTGTGTGCATACTGGCTTTTGCCGGGGTGGGGCTGATCCTTCTGCTGGCGCTCCCGGCGCAGAAAAAGAAAAAGGCGCTGATGGAGCAGCAGATGGGAGGCTTCTTCCGCACGGAGCTGACCCGGGCCTTTGGCCCGGAGCCGCAGACGCCGGAGCTGCCCATTGATTATGCCTATCTGAAAAAGGTGGAGCTGCTGGCCTGTCCCTGGGAGCAGGCCACCATCACGGAGTTTCACGAGGGCGAGCACAAGGGACTGCATTTTTCCGCCGCCAATGCCGAGATACAGCACATAATAGAGGAAAGATCCGGCCCCGACAACGACAACTGGATGAACCGCACGGAAACCGTTTTCCGGGGCATTATCGTCCGCTGTAAGGGCATCTGTGACCCGGCGCCGGATATAGCCGTCCGGGATCTGTACCAGGAGCGCAAGCAGAAGGATGTCACCGATCCCGCCGTGTTCCGCTGGTACTTTTCCGCGCGCACCACGGACGGGCAGGAGGTAGACGCGCTGGTAACGCCGCAGCTGCGGGAGCTGGTGCAGCGGCTGGAAAACGCCTCCAGCAATGCCAAGGTGGGCGGTCTCATCCTCCGGGACGGCGAGCTGACCCTGGCGCTGAACACAAGATATGTCTTTGCGGGCATCCCGCCGGAGCTGGATATGCGGGATGTTGACGGCATCCGCAAGTGGTTCACGGCCTCGCTGGCCGGCATGGGCGGGCTGCTGGATATACTGCTGGAAAGTCCCGCCCTGACCGGCGCTGAAAAATAAGGAGGAAGCTATGGAAAAGCAGAATTTAAACCAAACGGACGAGCAGCTGGCCCAGGAGCTGCGCAAAAGCAGAGGCGGCAAGCTGGGCGGCAAGCTCCTCTCCCTGGTGGGCGTGGTCATCGCTGTGGCGGGCATCATTTTGGACGGCAACATCGTGGCCATCGTCATCGGCGGTGTGATCCTGGCCCTGGGGCAGATGGTACAGGGCAAGTCCAAAAGCAAGGCCAGCCAGCAGGCTTTCGCCGCCATTGCCCCGGGCGTCATAGGCGGCATCTTTGAAAACGTGCAGATGGATCCCTCCCCCCGCCTGCTGCGCCAGGAGGACACGAACATTCCCCTGCCCAGCCACAGCCACTGCGGCGGCAGCGGATACATCCGGGGCACGTATCGGGGCCTCACCACAGAGGTGTGTACCATCCGGCTGACGGAGGAAACCGAGGTCCAGCGGGAGGAGACCGGCCTGTGGGAGAAGAACGAGCGGGAGGTCTACACCGGCCAGTGGATGCTGTGCGAGCTGGGCCGGGAATTTCCCACCTGGCTGACCATCTGGCCCCGGGAAGGGCTGGATAAGCTGCTCCGCTCCGGCACTATCAAGACGGAAAATGAGACATTTAACAAGCGCTTCAACCTGACCGGCGGCGATGAACAGGAGGCCCTGCGCATCCTGAATCCCAGCCGGATGGAGCGGATCCTGCAGCTGGCGGAGAGCGCCTTCGGCAAATTTGCCCTCAATCTCAACACCGATGGAAAGCTCTACATCGCCGTCCACAGCGGCCGGGGCTTCTTTGACGCCGGCAAGGGCCGGGAGACACCCGAGCAGCTGCGCCAGCGCTTCACCCGGGAGCTGAACTGGTTCACGGACATGGTCGACGCGTTCCGTCCTATGTAATAAGGAGGCGAAAAGTATGCCCACATGGCTTGCCGCAGTGATCCTGCTGCTGGCCCTGGCCGGGATCGTTCCGGCCAGGAAATACCTTCACGGCCGCCGAACCGTGCAGATCCTGTGCATCGTTTTCTGCCTTTTGCTGGCCCTGGCGTGTGCCGTATACATCGGCCTGACGGTGCTGTTTGTGGACGCGGTGCGAAATCGTCCGCCCGGTCCGTAGGCAGCCTGCTGCAAGTAACTGAAAGAGCAAAACCTGCCGGCAGCCTCAGCTGCCGGCAGGTTTTAAGCAATGCATCTATTGCCCCGGGTGTGATCCGTTCAACAGACCGAATCCGGGAGATTATTTTATAGCGGTTACTTAATGCAGATGGTCTCGATCTCCACCAGTGCGCCCTTGGGCAGGGCGCCCACTTCCACGGCGCTGCGGGCGGGATAGTTGCCCTCGGTGAAGAACTCGGCATACACGGCGTTCATGGCGGCAAAGTCGCCCATATTCTGCAGGAACACAGTGGTCTTGGCCACATGATCCATGGTCAGGCCCGCCGCCTCCACAATGGCCTTCACATTGGTCAGGGACTGACGGGTCTGGGCTGCGATGCCGCCCTCCACCAGGTTGCCGGTGGCGGGGTCAATGGGGATCTGGCCGGAGGTGACGATGAAGCTGCCGCAGTCGATGGCCTGGGAATAGGGGCCGATGGCGGCGGGGGCGTTGGCGGTGGCGATGATGTTCTTTTTCATGATCTGTTCTCCTTTATTCATTGATTTCGTAGCCGTTTTCCTGCAGCTTTTCATAGATTTCCTTAATATGCTGGGCATCGCGGGTCTCCAGGGACATGCTCACGATGCAGGAGCCAATATCGGTGCGGGTATTGCGGCGCTCATGGTGGATATCCAGCACATTGGCGCCGGTCTGAGAAATGATGTTCAGGAAGCGGGTCAGCGCGTGGGGCCGGTCCGGCAGAACCGTGGAGAAGCTGACCGTGCGGCGCTCCTTAGCCAGGCCCCGGGTGATGATGCGCTCCAGCATGGTCACATCCACGTTGCCGCCGGACAGCAGGGCGCAGACCTTCTTGCCCTCGATGTTCACCTTGTGGTACATGGCGGCGGCGATGCCCACGGCGCCTGCGCCCTCAGCCACCAGCTTCTGCTTTTCCAGTACGGTCAGGATGGCGCTGGCGATCTCACCCTCCGTCACCGTCACCACCTCGTCCACATACTTTTGGCACATATCGAAGGTCAGGTCGCCGGGGGTCTTGACCTTGATGCCGTCGGCCACGGTGTCCA
>CAVKFX010000060.1:0-11393 GCA_963655625.1 uncultured Eubacteriales bacterium
GCCAACCGATTCCCGGCCACTGTCGTGTCCGCCAATCGGGGCACTTCCTCGAAACTGGCTCGCTGCATCCGTCACCGGCGGCGCTTCGCCGATTTCCCCGCCCGCGGGAGGGGCAGAGCCCTTCCCCTACGCACCGCAAGATACGCTTCCGTAGGGGCCGATGCCTACATCGGCCCGCCCATCGCACTACCAATAATGCGTCCGTAGGGCGGCGTGCCCTCACGCCGCCGCGTTGGTGCGGAGGGTTATCGAACGGCGGGCTGAGGGCAGCCCGCCCTACGCAAGCGTTCCAACATTTCCGTAGGGGCGGACGCCTCTGTCCGCCCGTTCTCCGTCGCGGGAATCTGCGTCCCCTCTCAATCGAAGATTTTTCGCCAGCTTAATTTAATTCTCGTTGTACCCCTGGCTGCGAATAAAATTCACATTGTCACGCCAGTTTGCCCCATCCGATGGAACATCGGATGGGGGCCCCGGATCAAATCGCTTAACGGCGGAAGTGAATTCCGCCTACGGAATTCTTCGAATTCACGCCATAAAATGGCGGCTCGCTTACGCTCGCAGGAAAACTGGCCGAGACCGCCCGCTTTTCACCGGCTTAATTCTCGTTGTACCCCTGGCTGCGGATAAAATTCACATTGTCCCGCCAGTTTTCCTTTACCTTCACCCAAGTCTCCATATACACCTTCGTGCCCATGAATTTTTCAATGTCCCGCCGGGCTAACGTGCCGATGCGCTTGATCATCTCCCCGTTCTTGCCGATGATAATGCCCTTGTGGCTGGCCTTTTCGCAGTAGATGGTCACATCCAGGTCGATAATGCCGTTATCCCGCTCGGAAAACCGGGTCACCTCCACCGCCGTACCGTGGGGGATCTCCTTGTCCAGGCATAAAAGCATCTTCTCCCGCACCGTCTCGGCGCAGACCTGGCTGTCGGCCTGGTCGGTGGTCATACCGTCGGGGAAAAGCTGCGGCCCCTCCTGGGCATAGCCCGCCAATAGGCCCATCAGCTCCTCCAGCCCCTCGCCCTTCCGGGCCGAGATAGGCACGATAGCCGCAAAATCCGGGTATGCCTGGCTATATGCGGCGATCACCGCCAGCAGCTCGTCCTTTTTGACAATGGTGTCGATTTTGTTGATGCACAGAATGCACGGCAGCTTCTCCTCCCGGATGCGCTCCAACAGGATCTTCTCCGGCTCTCCCACGTGGGCGATGGGCTCCACCAGCAGCACCGCGCACTCTACATCCGCCAGACTCTCCCGCACGACCTTTACCATGTAGTCCCCCAGCCGGGACCGGGGCTTGTGCAGCCCCGGGGTGTCCAGCAGCACAAACTGAGTGTCCCCCCGGTTCACCACGCCGTAAATGCGGTTGCGGGTGGTTTGGGGCTTGCTGGATACGATGGCGATCTTCTCCCCCACCAGGGCGTTGGTCAGGCTGGACTTGCCCACATTGGGCCGCCCGCACACGGTGACCATAGCGGTTTTTTTGATTTCATTCATAGGTGATCCTCAACTTTCTTCTTGAGCATTTATAAAAACGGACCGCCGGGGCCTCAGCCCAGCTTGTCTCCGTTTTTGACCCTTCTGTCCGGGGCGATCAGTACCACGCCCCCGTCGCTGTATGTGCCCAGCACCAGCACCTCGGACATAAAATCCGCGATCTGCCGCGGCGGGAAATTCACCACGGCCAGCACCTGCTTGCCGACGAGGTCTTCCGGCTTATAGTAGTCCGTGATCTGAGCGGAGGTTTTTTTCACGCCGAGCTCCTCGCCCAGATCCACCCATAGCTGGTAGGCCGGCCTCCGGGCCTTTTCAAAGGTCTTTGCCTCCGTGATGGTGCCCACCCGGATATCCAGCTTCATAAAATCATCAAATGTAGCCATAAATTCCTCCCCTTCTCAGCTGATTCTATAATGCGCCACAAGGTCGTCCCGGTACTCCAGAATGTCCTCCTCATAGTACCGCTGGTACGGATTGCCGTTGTGCAGCACGAATGCGATGCCCTCTCCGTTGCGCTTGTCCGAAACGATGCCGATGTGATTTTCAAAAATTACAATGTCCCCGCCCTGCCACTGGCCGATGTCGTGGATGTCCGTGGTCAGCGCAATAGCGGTGTTTTTAAAGTAGACCTTCAGATTCCGCACCCGGCGGAAGTCGATGTTCTTGTCCACATCTTCGATGGCATATTGCTCCCGGTGGGCCAGCACGTCCTCGTGTACCAGCTCCATCAGGTCGTACCCGGCCCCCAGCAGCCCAAAGGCCACCACGTCCGTGCATACCCCGTATCCGTCGTCCGGATAGCCGGCGGCGTAATACTTACTTTTATACCTGGGCCGGGTGTCCAGATACGCCCGGACGGACTGCAGAATGTCCGTCTGATCGTCCACCCCGTCCCCGTCCCGGTCCACTTGGCTCCTGTAGGTCTCAATGCCGAACTTCTCGCCGGAATACTTCGGGTGGGGCAGATAATTGAACCGATACAGCACATACACCGCCGCCAGGACAAAAACCGCCAAAGCAACAAGAAGGATCCATCGTTTCTTCGTCATACCTCCGCCCTTTCTCCGCATCTTTTGCATGTAAGATCGCATCCGTAGGGCGGGTGGTTGGCGCTGTAATAATACAGCACAAAGCTAAGCAGGCTCAGCATCCCCAGCGCCAGCGGCATGGCCAGCAAAACCATGTGAAAAGTCTTATTTTTCATTTTCCTTTTCTTACAAAAACCCCTGTAGGGCGGGACCCATGTGTCCCGCCGCACACCGCGCTTCCTGTGAACAACAATGTCATTGCGAACCAGTGACCGATGTCACTGGTGTGGCAATCCGTAATATCCCTGCGTTATACTCCTTGGTGTGTGCATGCCGACCGCGGCTCCCTTTCTTTCTGCGGCGAAAGAAAGGGAGGAAAGAACGCCGCCAAAACCAATGGTTTTGGAATCCTTTCCGCGGCTGAAGTGCCGTTCGCATCAGCACCTTTCCGCCCCGCGAATCGGAATGTGCAGCCCATGTGCCTTGCTTTCACATACTCTCGGCGTCTAATTCCGCGACGCGCTCCGCGCTTGTGCTGGCCTGGCAGAACAGGGAAAATTCCTGCGCCTACCGCTTTCGGGGTATCGGAGACGCTGCCCCCTACGGACTTCTATCAATAAACGGTGTGTAGGGGCGGACGCCTCTGTCCGCCCGCCGGACTTGCACCGACTTCATGCCAAAAACCCTGTCATTGCGAAGCCGGTGCGCACACCGGCTGTGGCGATCCGTTCTCCTTTTTGCCCGTCTTACCGCTCCAGCCCCAGCAGGGCCATAATGGCTTCCTCCCGCTCCCGCATCTGCTTTTTCATGGCCCCCTCGTCCAGGTGGTCATACCCCAGCAGATGCAGCACCGAGTGGGTCACCAGGTAAGCAAGCTCCCGCCGATTCGAGTGCCCGTATTCTTTGGCCTGGGCCGCCACCCGCTCCATGGACAGCACCATGTCCCCCAGGGGGATAAGTCCCGTCCCCGGGTCTGCGTCCTCCGCCGCGGGCAGCTCCCCCGGCCTTAGGTCAAACTCCGGAAAGCTCAGCACATCCGTGGGCCTGTCCACATTGCGCATGTCCCGGTTGATCTGATGGATCCCCTCATCGCCTGTCAGCAGCACGTCCACCTCGCAGGGAAGCTCCATCTCCTCCGCCGCCAGGGCCGTGCGGATGGTTTTGCGGATCAGGGCGCAGTTGCTGTCCGAGGCCGCCCCGGGCACATCGGCGGTAATGGGTATATAGTGGGTCTTTCTCATTTCTTTTTCTTCTCCTCAAACTTGGCGTAGGCCTCAATGATCCGCTGCACCATAATGTGCCGCACCACGTCGTTTTGGGTCAGACGGCAAATGCCCACGCCCTCCACGCCGTCCAGCACCCGCATGGCCTCCTTCAGCCCGCTGGGCTTGTCGCTGGGCAGGTCGATCTGGGTCACGTCGCCGGTGATGACCACCCTGGACCCGAAGCCCATTCTGGTCAGGAACATTTTCATCTGCTCCCGGCTGGTGTTCTGGGCCTCATCCAGGATGATGAAGCTGTCGTCCAGGGTCCGCCCGCGCATATAGGCCAAGGGCGCCACCTCAATGTTCCCCTTTTCCAAATACTTCTGATAGGTCTCCGGCCCCAGCATATCGAACAGGGCGTCGTACAGGGGGCGCAGGTAGGGGTCCACCTTGCTCTGCAGGTCTCCGGGCAGAAAGCCCAGCCGCTCTCCGGCCTCCACCGCCGGGCGGGTGAGGATGATGCGGCTGACTTCCTTTTCCCGAAAGGCCTTCACCGCCGCCGCCACGGCCAGGTAGGTCTTGCCGGTGCCCGCCGGGCCCACGCCGATGGTCACCGGGCAGGCCTGGATGGTCTTTATGTAGTCCTTTTGGCCGATGGTCTTGGGCTTGATGGGCCGGCCCTTGGCGCTGATGCACACCACGTCCCGTGTCAGCTCGTCAATGCGGTCCAATTGCCCGCTGCGGCACAGACCGATGACATAGCGCACATGCTGCTCGCCCACATTTTCCCCCCGGGAGATAAGCCGCAGCAGGGCCTCAATGGCCTTTTCCGCCAGCATGGTGTCCTCGGGCTCACCGGTGATGATGAGCTGCTCCTCCCGGTTCACCACCGATACATGAAATTCATTTTCTAAAATGCGGATATTCTCGTCAAAAGAGCCGAAAAGGCTCACAGCCTCCTCCATGCGTTCCAGGCTGATGCGCTGCTCCATGGGTCTCCTCCTCAGTTTGCTTCCTCTGTCTGCTGCACCTGCACAGGCACGCCGATCTGCTCCAGGCACTCCGCCTGCAGGGTGACCGTCAGATAGTCCCCCTCCTCTGCGGCGGAGAATCTCGTCTCCGTCACGGAGCCGTCCCGGCCCAGTCGGGCCTTGAGCTGCTGCAGCAGGAGGGCCTCCCCCTCCTTCTGGGCCTGCTCCCGGCTGCGGCGGACGCTCTGGCCGTCATATTGTGTCACGGACTCCCGCACCACCGTAACGGGCAGGCGCAGCCCGCCCGGCAGCGACAGCGGATGATAATAAGTTATTTTATCACAGTTTGCGCCGCTTATGCTACCCCTGCCCCACAATTTTATTCTTTTTTTGCCAAAATCCATGGAGAGAGCGGTTTTCTCCCGTTTTTCCCCGCTCTTTTCCGTGATCTCCAGGGGCACCGATACCGACAGCTCATGCCAGGTCCGGGCCTCCACGGTGCCCAGGCTGTGGGTCATGTAGGTGCTGCCCTCCCGGGATTCGTACACCCCGGTGACCAGCAACTCCCCCTCCGTCACGGTGCTGCCCTCCGCCACCAGGGCCTTGCCGTCCAGGGCCCGCACCCGGGTCACCAGGCCGTCCCGGGCGGCTACGATGTTCCACACGCCCTCTTCGTCCGCGATCTCCGGCGGCCGCTGCCGCTCCACCACCTGCACATGGGCCACGCAGCCCTTCACGTTCACCGTCAGCCAGGATACGTCGTGCAGCTCCAGCAGCACATGGTTGCGCATGTCCTCCTGGTCGATCTCCAGCCCCGGGGAGCCGATGGTGATGCCGTAGTTTTCCAGCGCCCGCAGCACCGTCTCCGTGGGCACCGTTTCATTGCCGCTGACCCGGAACTCCCATATAAACAGGTTCCCGCCGAATAAAAACAGCCAAAAGGCCGCAAACCCCGCCAACAGCACGTACCGTCTGCGAAACCGCCCCCACAGGACCGGGATCCCCCGGCGCCGCAGTACCGTCACCTCCGCCCCGGTCTGCCCGGCGATCTCCTCCAGGGCCGGCCCCTGGGCCAGCAGCATCCGCAGCCGCAGGCATATTTCCGATTCCCACTGCAGATCCCAAAACAGGATGCCCCTGGCTCCCAGCAGGTTCAGCACCCGCTCCGGGCAGGCGCATTGGATCTGCACCAGCTGGCTGCCCTGTAAATAATGGACGATTCGTTTATACATATATTTACTCCATCAGCTCCACCCGGTCAATGCGTCCCGTCAGCCGCAGCTCCCCCTCGGTCATGGCCGCCAGCTGCAGGTCTTTTCCGGTTATGCGCACGGTCATGCTGCCGCCGGATACCGCCACCTCCTCTGTGCTGTAGGAGATAACGCCCCTATGTCCCGCCATATAGAGCTGGCGGTTTCCGTACAGCTCCACCTGCGGCACACCCACCGCCGTTTCCGGCGGCAGGTTCAGCCGCTCCACGGCCTCCACGCCCACCTGGGACAGCCTCCGTTTTTGCATGGTCCTGCATCCTCCTGTTCCGCTTGCTGCACCGGCTTCCTGCAGCGCATCCGTAGGGCGGACTGCCCTCAGCCCGCCGCCGTTATACGCCGCACCTCGGCAGGGCGCGGGGGCCCTGCTCTGCAAAGCCTTTCCCTGTACGTCGGGACCCCGTGTGCCCCGCCGCGCACCCCTTTCCGCTTGCAAATCCTATGCGCCCACGGAGAAAAACTTGCCTGTCCGGGGAAAAGGCGACGAATCAGGCTGTCGATACAGCGGAGAAAATACGATAGCGGTAAGGAAGGGCCTTCCCTGCCATTCAAAAGCAGGCAAGCCCCGCACCCCGGCTGCATAGAGTGTAGCCGAGGGGGCGAGGCTGTGAGCAAACGGAAATGGCAGGCCCTGTGCCTGCTGGGCGTCATGGCGGTGCTGCTGGTGAGCAGCGCCGCCGCCGGGGAGGCAGTGCGCCGGGGCCTGACCCTTTGCGCCCGGTCGGTGATTCCGGCGCTGTTTCCATTTTTTGTGGTGTCAGGGCTTTTCACCTCCCTGGGCTTTGCCGAGGGGATGGGCCGCCGCCTGGCCCCGGCAGCGGTGCTGCTGTTCCGGGTAAGCGGGGCCGGGGCCTCTGCCTTTTTCCTGGGCCTTTTGGGGGGCTACCCCGTGGGCGGGCGCACCGTGGGTCAGCTGTACCGGGAGGGCCGCATCTCCGGCAGCGAGGCGGAGCGCCTGCTCTCCTTCTGCAATAATGCGGGGCCATCCTTCATTCTGGGCGTGGTGGGCCTGGGCTGCTTTCAGAGTCTGACAGCCGGCTGGGCTCTGTACCTCATCCACGCAGTGTCCGCCGTTTTGGTGGGGGTGCTGCTGCGGGGAAGAAGCCGCCCACAGCCGGGCCTTTTCCCTACGCAGCGTCTGCCGGAGAAGATCCTCCCGGCCCTCATCCGGTCCGTGCAGGATTCCGCCCTGGCCATGCTCCGGGTCTGCGGCTTTGTGGTTTTTGCCTTGGTGGTGCAGGCCCTGGTGACGGAGTGGACGGGGGTGAGCCATCCGGCGGCCCTGGGCTTTATTGAGCTTACCGGGGGCGTTATGCGGCTGGGCAGCGGAAGGACGGACTTTGTGTGGGCGGCGGCGCTGTTGGGCTGGGGCGGACTATCCGTCCACGGGCAGACCGCAGCGGTGCTGGCGGACACGAATCTGAAAATGGACCGCTATTATCTCGGCAAGCTCCTGCAGGCGGCCCTGTCTGCCCTGCTGGCTTATTTGCTGGTATTTTGCTGGTATTCTGTATAGCATAAAGTGGTACATATCCTATGCAAAAATGCAAAACAGCCCATGAAGTATGCAGCACAGCAGGATGCCCACGGAAAGGGGCAGCAGCATCCCCACCAGGGTCCATTTTTTGCTGCCTGTCTCCTTGAGCAGGGTCAGGCAGGTGGTGCCGCAGGGCAGATGCATCAGGCACAGCACCGCGGCGCATACCGCCGTCTGCCAGGACCAGCCGTGGCCTAAGAGGATGGCTCCCAGCTGGGCGGTGTCCACCCCCGTCATAACGGAGGTGGACAGATACCCCATGGCCAAAATGGGCAGCATGATCTCATTGGCGGGGAAGGCCAGGAGAAATGCCAGCAGTACCATGCCGTCCAGGCCCATGAGATCTCCCAGGGGCTGGAGGAGACCGGCCAGGACGGTCAGCAGCGGCCGGCCGGAGACGGTGAGGTTGGCCAGCAGCCACAAGACCGCCCCGGCGGGCATGGCCACCGTTACCGCCCGGCCCAGGACAAAGAGTGTCCGATCCAGCAGGGAGCGCACCAGAACCTTACCGATCTGCGGCAGGCGATAGGGGGGCAGCTCCAGGGAAAAGGAGGACACCTGCCCCCGCAGGAGGGTGCGGGAGAGGAGCCTGGAGGTGAGCAGCGTCATGCCCACGGAAAAGAGGATCACAGCCAAAAACAGCCCCGCCCCCAGCAGCCGCCGGCCGGGGCCGCGGGTATTTCCCAGGAAAAACAGGGAGATCAGCGCCACTAAGGTGGGGAAGCGGCCGTTGCAGGGGACCAGGGAATTGGTCAGCTGGGCCGTGAGCCGCTCCCGGGGGGAGTCGATGATGCGGCAGCCGGTGACGCCGCAGGCGTTGCAGCCGAAGCCCATGCACATGGTCAGGCTCTGCCGCCCGTGACCGCCGCAGCGGCACATAAGGCCGTCTAAGTTAAAGGCCACCCGGGGCAGGTACCCGGCGTCCTCCAGCAGAGTGAACAGGGGGAAGAAAATGGCCATGGGCGGCAGCATCACCGCAACCACCCAGGCGGTGGTGCGGTACAGGCCATCGGCCACAAGGCCCTGAAGCCAGGGCGGTGCGCCCAGGGAGGCAAGGCCGCCCCGAAGGGGCTCCAGCAGGGAAAACAAAGCCCCTTGCAGAAATTCCGAGGGGACGGAGGAGCCCCAAATGGTCAGGTAAAACACCGCGCCCAAAAGCAGCAGCATGGCGGGAATGCCCACCAGCCGCCCTGTCAGCAGCCGGTCCAGCAGCCGGTCCCGCCGGTGGGGCGGCTTTTGAAGGCGCAGGCAGGAGGCACCCATCTCCTCCGCCAGATGTACCCGGGCGGCGGTGACAGCGTCCCGGAGGGGGCGGCCTACGAGAGGCCCCAGGGCTTCCCGGGCCAGGGACAGGGCGGCCGTCTCCTCCGGCTGGGGGGCAAGCTCTCCGCACAGCAGGGCCAAGGCTCTGTGCCGGGGACAGGGCAACAGGGCCAGGGCCTTTTCCACAGGGGCGGGATAGGGGATGCGCCAGGAGTCGGGCGGCGCGGCGCGCTCTCCCTGGGCCAAAACGGCCTGCATCAGCTCCGCCAGCCCCCGGCCCCGGCCGGCGGCGGCGCCCACCACCGGGCAGGAGAGCTGCCGGGCCAGGGCGGCCAGGTCGATCTCCAGCCCGTCCTTTTCCGCCTCGTCCAGCAGGTTCACGCACACCACCAGCCGGGGCGTGATCTGCCGGATCTGCAGGAGGAGATTCAGGTTCCGGCAAAGGCAGGTGGCATCCGCCACGGCCAGGGTCACATCCGCCGCGCCGGAGAGAATGTAATCCCGGGCCACCTCCTCCTCGGGAGAGTCGGCGGAGAGGGAATAGGTGCCGGGCAGGTCCACCAGGCGGACGGAGCAGTTCCCGGCCCGAAAGGTGCCCTCCGCCAAGGCAACGGTTTTGCCCGGCCAGTTTCCCGTGTGCTGGTGCAGCCCCGTCAGGGCGTTGAAAATCGTGGATTTGCCCACATTGGGATTGCCCGCCAGGGCCACCGTGAGCTGCTTCATGTGCGCTCCCCCTTGCCGCAGATGTTTCCCCATTGTATGCGCACGGGAGGGGGATGGTGCCGTCTATTTGGCCGGGCCGGTGCATATACTGCCTGCGTGCTGCGAGGCAGCCGGGAGGAGGAAGCAACATGAAGATCCATGTGGTGCAAAAGGGGGAAACTCTTTTCTCCATCGCACAGCAGTACGGCGTATCCGCCCGCCTGCTGCAAAAGCTCAACGGGGCGCCGGCGGACGGAACGCTGGTGCCGGGGCAGACCCTGGTGGTGCTGCTGCCGGAAAAGACCCATGTGGTGCGCCGGGGCGACACGGTGTGGTCCATTGCAAGGGACCACGGCCTGTCCACCCGGGAGCTGTACCAAAACAACATCTTTCTCCGGGGGCAGGGAGCATTGATCCCGGGGGAGGAGCTGATCCTGTCCCTGCGGGACGCGGGCCGGGAGGGCCCCCTGGGCGTGAACGGCTACGCCTACCCCTTCATAAACGGGGACCTGCTGCGCCAGGTGCTGCCCTATATGACCTATGCCACCCCCTTTACCTACGGCATCGGAGCGGACGGGGACCTGGTGCCCCTGCGGGACGAGGGAATTATAGCGGCGGCGGGGCAATACAGCGTGCTGCCGTGGATGCACCTGTCCACCATGACGGAGGAGGGACGGTTCTCCTCCGCCCGGGCAGAGGCGCTGCTGGGCAGCGCCCCCCGGCAGGAGACGCTGCTGGGACAGATCAAGGAAATATTGAAGGAGAAGGGCTACGGCGGGCTGGATGTGGACTTTGAGTACATCCGGCCGGAGCTGGGAGCGGCCTATGCCGCCTTCGTGGACCGGCTGCGCCGGGAGCTGAATCCCCTGGGCTGCAGCGTGCTGGCGGCCCTGGCCCCCAAGACCTTCGCCGGGCAGCGGGGGCTGCTGTATGAGGCCCACGACTACGGCGCCCTGGGCCGGGCCGCCAACGGGGCGCTGCTGATGACCTATGAGTGGGGCTATACCGCCGGGCCGCCTATGGCCGTGGCCCCCCTGGACAAGGTGCGCCGGGTGGTGGACTACGCCCTGACGGAGATCCCGGCGGAGAAGCTGTTTCTGGGCGTGCCGGTATATGGCTACGACTGGCCGCTGCCCTTCCGGGAGGGGGTGACCAGGGGGGAATCCGTCTCGCCCCAGGAGGCCCTGGCCCTGGCCCGGCGGCACGGGGCAGAGATATGCTATGACGAAACGGCCCAGGCCCCGTGGTTCCGGTATACGGCGGTGGGAGGAAAGGAGCATGAGGTGTGGTTTGAGGACGCCCGGAGCAGCTATGCCAAGTTCCGCCTGGCGGCGGAGAAGGGCCTGCAGGGGGTGGGCCTATGGAACCTGATGCGGCCCGCACCCCAGACGTATCTGGCGCTGCACGGGGGATTTGAGATCGAAGTGATGCGGTAAGAGGACAGAGTGCGGGACGAGAGGCACGGTGTAGGGATACGGATTGCTACACCAGTGACGTCGGTCACTGGCTCGCAATGACATGTTGCCGGAAATGCAGCGGTTATTGGCGGCGGGACACATAGGTCCCGCCCTACAGGGCGTTTTGTAGGGCAGGGCCCGTGTGCCCTGCCGGGAGTACGGTGCATGGCCGGCGGTGGGGTGCGGGCACCCCGCCCTACGAAATGAAAACAGGAAATTCGGCGGTGCGGGCCGATGTGGGGAGCGAACTGAGCGCTGCCGGTGGCGGATGAAGCGAAGTGAGCGAGTGGCCGCGGTCAAAATTTCAAGCGTCCGCCGTTAGGCAGCGCAGAAATTTTGGGCACCGCAACAGGGACATCCGCAATACCCCTGTGCAAAGGTCCGGGAGAACGGATTGCCACAACCAGTGACATCGGTCACTGGTTTCGCAATGACAGGGGATTTTACAAGGAGTGCGGTAAAAC
>CAVKFX010000061.1:0-9613 GCA_963655625.1 uncultured Eubacteriales bacterium
ATAATAGTTATGTCAAGAAAATAAATACTATAATCAGATATAATGACCCATAGTATATAGTACGATTATCAAAAATCCTCGGAGGTGCGTCATGGAAAAAGAGTGGTTTGCCCTTCGCTTGGCTCAGCTGCGGCAGGCAAAGGGCGTGTCCGCCCGGGACATGAGCCTGTCCCTGGGGCAGAGCGCCGGGTACATCAACAACATCGAAAACGGCGTCAGCCTCCCCTCCATGTCCATGTTTTTCTATATCTGCGACTACCTGGGCGTATCCCCCGCTGAGTTCTTCACCCCGGAGCTGGCCGACCCCGTCGCCCTGCAAATCTTATCCGGTGAATTGCGCCGCCTCAATAGCCACCAGCTGAACCTGCTGACACAGCTTGTCCAGGAAATGCACTGACCCCCCAGCGGCAGCCGCCGCCCGGGGGCCTTATTTTATCGCACGGCATCCCCGCCGCACACGCCTTGCCCACCCGTAGGGGCCGATGGCCCTGTTGCGGTGCCCAAAATTTCTGCGCTGCCTTACGGCGGACGCTGGAAATTTTGGCCGCTGCCACTCGCTCACCTCGCTGCATCTGCCACTGGCGGCGCTCAGTTCGCTCCCCACATCGGCCCGCTTGCACCAGCCCGCAAGCCATTTGCAGGGCGGGGTACCCTCACTCCGCCGCCCGGTAAAAACCAGACGCAGCCTCACGGCTGCGTCTGGTTTTTACTTCATCCGGTAAGTGATTTTCGGATTCTTCTCATGCAAATCTTCAAAAATTTCCAGCATAGGCCGGCAGTATTCCCGCACATCCTTGGGCATCGTCTGAAATCCCCGGATCACGATCTCCCGCTGATCGAAAAGGAAATCTATACAGTCCCACATGGCATCCCAGTTCTTTCCATAATAATCCGGAAAGCCGAAGGCCTCCTTGATCCGCTCGTGTACCTCTCCGCCATATCTGCACCCTGTCAGATCCAGTACAATGGGGTCCTCAGCAATATACCGAAACGCATTCCTGTCCCGCATCACATTCTCCCCCTTAAAGCAATTCAACGAAAGTCTCATAATGGTCATAACTGGCAAAAAGCAAGCCATCATTGGAATACAGTATTCTTTCTGTCCCCCTAAATCCACCCGAGTAGTTTATATCTGCTTCATACCAGATTCTCCCCGGTTCTGCCGGAAGTGCTTCACGTCTATTCATAAATATCTTACCTCCCATCATTCTCCCGGGAGCAGCCTTATCCAAATTGCCCAAAAAGCTCTTCCAGCCCATTTTTTTAGCTTCTTCCTCGCTGATATAATTCGGCGGCAGCTTTTTGTATGTCCTTAACCACCAATCAGCCCCCTGTCTCCCATTTTTCGTTGCAGTTCCGATGAATTTGGCTTCAGCCCATCTGACTCTGCACCGACAGTGCAGGTGAATCGGCGGCAGCTCAACATCTGCTGCATTTACAGGGATCAGCTTTCCTTGCTTCCGCTCACAATTACCGCACCGCCGTTCATCGATGACAGATAGCCAGATCTTGTAATTTCTGCTTTCCATTGCAGCCTCCTTTATCCTATCAGATTTGTGGAAGTATTTCTACTCACTTATCCCGTCAAAAGAGGTTTTGTTGTCCCGCTTCGTGCAACAGTTTTTCCAAATAGTTTGATTTTTCCGGAAAATCCTGTATAATCCAATCGATTGACCTGTTTATGTAAAAAACCAGGTGCAGCCAAGGGCTGCGCCTGGTTTCATTTCGGTTATATCTCTGCCTTATTCGGTGACGAAGGGCAGCAGGGCGATCTGCCGGGCCCGCTTGATGGCCATCGTCAGCTGACGCTGATGCATAGCGCAGGTGCCGGTGGTGCGGCGGGGCAGGATCTTGGAGCGCTCGCTGATGAAGCGGCGCAGCTTGGCGGCGTCCTTGTAATCGATGTGCTCGCACTTGTCCACGCAGAACTGGCAGACCTTGCGGCGCTTGCGGCTGTTGCCGCGGGGCGCTCTATTTTCGCGTTCCATAGCCATGGAAAAATTCCTCCTTTATAGAATTGGTGTACCCCGGGGGTACGGATCAGAACGGCAGGTCGCCGTCCTCGTCGTCGATCTCGGAAAAGCTGGAGGTCGTGTTCACGGGTGCGGCGTATCCGCCCGCGGGGGCAGCATAGTCGCCGCCGGTGGCGCCGTCGCGCTTGGAATCGCCGAAATACACATTGTCGGCCACCACCTCCGCGCTGCGGCGGTTGTTGCCGTCCTTGTCCTTCCAGTCCCGGATCTGCAAACGGCCCTCCACAATGGCCATGCGGCCCTTAGTGAAGTATTTAGCCACGAACTCAGCGGTGCTGCGCCAGGCGACTACATCGATGAAATCCGTGCTCTTTTCGCCGCTTTGGGACTTGAAATCCCGATCCACCGCCAGCGAGAAGCTGGTTACGGGGGTGGAGTTGGCAGTTCTGCGCAGCTCCGGATCGCGGGTCAAACGTCCCATGATAAAGATCTTGTTCAGCATTTGCGTGCCTCCCTTACTCGTCCTTGCAGACGATCATGGAACGCATAATGCCCTCGGTAATGCCCAGGATACGATCCAGCTCCTTGGGGAACTCGGGCGCGCTGGTGAAGCTCATCAGCACATAGTAACCCTCGGTCTTGTAGTCGATGGCGTAAGCAAGACGGCGCTTGCCCCACTCGTCCACGACCACGTCGGAACCGTTCTGCTCAGCCAGAGTCTGGAACTTTGCCACGGTAGCGGCAATAGCCTCCTCACCCTGTGCCGGGTCGATGATGTAAACGACCTCATAGTTGGCAGAAATTTTAGCCATACTTTTGCACCTCCTTCTGGTCTTATGGCCCTCACATTCAGTGAGAGCAAGGATTTGCCCGCATAATGCAAGCCTTATTATTTTACCTGATTTTTGTCAAAAGTCAAGGGCTATTTGCTATAAAACTCAATATTTTTTGTGGAATTCAAAATATATTTCCCCGTCCGCCCAAAAACTTAGGGACCGCCGCCTCCTTTGTCCCGCCCCATTTCGTACGATCTTTCTTACAAATGCGTAGGGCGGGCTGCCCCCAGCCCGCCGCCTGATAGCCCCCACACCATCGCGGCGGCGTGAGGGCACGCCGCCCTACAAAACACCCTGTAGGGCGGGACCCATGTGTCCCGCCGTCCACGCCGCAACCCCCGGCAAAACCTGTCATTGCGCAGTCAGCGCGCACAGGCCCGCATCCCCATCCCCCAAAACGCCCCTTGCATTCTCTCCCGTTTGTGATATACTACCATCCGACAGGTTTCCACACCCTGTCCAAGCGCCGCGTGCGGCGTTCGTTCGGCCCCGGCCGTTCTCTAAACAAAAAATGGGAGGATATCACCATGAAAAAATTCACCGTTCAACACCTTGCCACCGCTGCCGCCGTAGGCGCCGTCTACGCGGTGCTGTCCATCTTCGGGTCCGTTTTCGGCGTGACCTTCGGCACGGTGCAGTGCCGCTTTGCCGAGGCCCTGTGCGTGCTGCCCTTTTTCTTTCCGGAAACGGTGTGGGGCCTGTTTGTGGGCTGCCTCATTACCAACCTCCTCAGCCCCTACGGCCTGCTGGACATCGTCATGGGCTCGCTGACCACTCTCCTGGCGGCCATTATCACCTCACGGTGCCGCTGCAAGTGGCTGGCCCCGCTGCCTCCGGTTGTGTGCAATGGGATCCTGGTGGGTGGGATGCTGGCCTGGGAGCAGGTGGGCTTTACCGGCGCCTTCGGCGTGACCTTCGCCCTCAACGCCGCCTCCGTGGCCCTGGGCGAGCTGATCGCCTGCTACGGCCTGGGCTCGCTGCTGTTGTGGCGCCTGCCGAAAATACCGTTTTTCAAAAATCGCATGAAACAAAAAGTATAAGACCGGTCTGTGCGGCTGAAGAGATAAAATAATGGCAGGCACTTTTGTGCCTGCCATTATTTCAGCAATTTGGTTTTGGACGCTGCGCGTTTTTTATTGAATTCTATGTGCGGGTGCGCCTTATGGCGAAAACGATCAGCGCGGCGACAGCGCCGACGCAAACCGCTTCCGCTATGAAAGGAACGACGATATACCAGTCGCTGCTCAGCCCGATGAAGTAAACTTTCAGGACCACCAGCAGCCCGATGACCGCCAGGGATGCCAGGGCTATGGTCAGCCAGCGTTTGGGCTTGGCCAAAAGGCCCAGCAGAACGCCCAGCACCAGCAAGGTGACTTCCATTATAGCGACGAATCGCATGGTTGGTGAATCGATCCACGAAAGGAGCGCGCCAATGCCGTTATAAAGCACTGCTTGAATCATACCCTTTACCTCCCTATCGAGTCCATGCTATTAACTAACCTCCAACATAAACTTATAAAGCAAAGTCGCCGCAGCTGTCCGTCTTTAATACCGGGAAACACTTCTTCCATTACGTCAATATAATCCGGCTCGATCATTTCACTTTCCGCAGCCTTACATAAATAACCTACCATAAAATAATATTTATATCAATATGTTTTTGTGTAAAATGCATTTTAATATTTGGATATTTATTTAATCTCAGGCGATATTCTTTATATTTAAAAGAAAAGCCGCACACTGCTAAAATAATGGCAGGCACTTTCGTGCCTGCCATTATTTTAGCAATTCGGTCACAGACATACCGGCTTGCTATTGGATTATTTCGATCCCGATCCGCCGGGCATCGGCGCTCCGCAGGGCGATGACCGTCCCCATGACCTCATAGGACACGGCCCCGCCGAAGGGCGCCCTCTGCAGGGCTGTCACCATGGCCCCGGGAATAAACCCCAGCTCCATAAGCCGCCGCCTTTTCCCGTCGGAAAAGCGCAGGGCGGTGATGATGCCCCTCTGTCCGCAGCCCAGGCAGAAAAGATCGCTCTCCATGGGCAACGCCCTCCTCCGTCACGGACTGTCCCATTCTATGCCCGGCCCGGCGCGTCCGTTACAGATACTCCGGCCCGAAGCTCTCCGGCAGCAGCTGGCGCAGGGTGTAGTGCCTGGCCTCACCCTTGCCGTTGAGGCAGATGACCTCCAGCTCCGGGGCAAACTCCCGCATCACCTGGCGGCAGGAGCCGCAGGGCACGCAGAAGTCCTCGCTCTTCCCGGCCACCACAATGCGCCGGAACTTGCGGTTCCCCTCGCTGATGGCCTTGAACATGGCCGTCCGCTCGGCGCAGATGGTACAGGGGAAGGCGGCGTTTTCGATGTTGCAGCCGGCATACACCGTCCCGTCTTCGCACTCCAGAGCCGCGCCCACGGGGAAGTGGGAGTAGGGAACATAGGCTTTGTCCAGCATCTCCACGGCCAAACGCATCAATTCCTGTTCTGTCATGCTCTTGTCCTCCTTCAATATTTTTCCGTTCTGCTCCATTGTATTGTAAAATATCTTCGCAAAATTTTCAAATCATTTTTCGCCGCAGCACTCTCGCCAGCTTAGGACAGTTCCGATTGCCCGGTATACAATTGATAATACCGCCCCTTCTGTTCCAGCAGATCCTCATGGTCGCCCCGCTCGATGATCTGTCCCTGCTCCAGCACCAAGATGGCCTGGGCATTGCGCACCGTGGAAAGCCTGTGGGCAATGACAAACACCGTCCGCCCGGCCATGAGGGAATCCATGCCCTTTTCAATGAGCTTTTCCGTCCGGGTGTCGATGGAGGAGGTAGCCTCGTCCAGGATCAGCACCGGCGGATCGGACACCGCCGCCCGGGCGATGGCCAGCAGCTGCCGCTCCCCCTGGCTCAGGCTGCCGCCGTCACCGGTGATAGGGGTGTCGTATCCCTGGGGCAGGTGGCGGATAAAGCCGTCGGCATTGGCCAGCTTAGCCGCCGCCACAATCTGTTCGTCGGTGGCGTCGGGCCGGCCGTAGCGGATGTTCTCGGCGATGGTGCCGGTAAACAGGTGCGTGTCCTGCAGCACCATGCCCAGGGACCGCCGCAGAGAATTTTTCTCAATGCTCCGCACATCGATGCCGTCATAGGTAATGGTCCCGGCGTCAATGTCATAAAAGCGATTGATGAGGTTCGTAACGGTGGTTTTTCCTGCGCCGGTGGAGCCCACAAAGGCGATCTTCTGCCCGGGCTTGGCGTACAGGCTCACATCGTGCAGCACGGTCTTTTCCTTGGTGTAGCCGAAGTCCACATGGTCAAACCGCACATCGCCCCGCAGCTCCGTCATGGTGCCGTCCGGGGCCTTCCAGGCCCAGCAGCCGGTGCGGTAGGGCACCTCCCGGAGCGTCCCATCCTTCTTCTCCGCCCGGACCAGTACGGTCTTGCCCTGGTCCACCTCGGGCTGCTCCTCCATCACGGCGAATACGCGCTCTGCGCCGGCCACGGCGGCCAGGATGGTATTCACCTGCTGGCTCATCTGGGCAATGGGCTGGGACACCTGCTTTACATACAGCAGATACGCCGCCAGGGAGCCAATGTCCCCCACGCCGCCGATGGCCAGCAGGCCGCCCACGCAGCAGGTCACGGCGTAGTCAATGCGGGAGAGGTTGCCCATGGCGGGCATCATGGAGCTGGCATAGGCCTGGGCGGCGGTGGCCGCCTGGCGATAGCTCTCGTTGAGGGTGTCAAACTGGTCGATAGTCTTTTGCTCGTGGTTAAAGACCTTAATGACCTTCTGGCCCTCGATCATCTCCTCCACATAGCCGTTCACCGCGCCCAGGGCCGCCTGCTGCCGCTGAAAGCTCACCCGGCTGCGCCCGCCGATGGTCTTTACCGTCAGGAGCATCAACGCCAGGAAGGCAAAGGTGATAAGCGTCAGCACCCAGTTCAGGTACAGCATCATCCCGATGGTCCCCAGGAAGGTCAGGATGCAGGAGATGAGGTTTGCAAAGCTGGAGTTGATCATCTCCGAAATGGTGTCGATGTCGTTGGTAAACCGGCTCATAAGGTCACCGGATTGGTGGGTGTCAAAGTACCGCAGGGGCAGGGATTGCATCTTGTTAAACAGATCCCGCCTTATGGCCGCTACGGTGTTTTGGGCAATGTGGACCATGATCCGCGCATAGGCGTAGGAACACAGGCCCGACAGGGCGAAGGCCCCGCCCAGCAGGCACAGCATTTTGATCAGTCCCGGGAAATCCCCCGGCAGAATATAGTCGTTGATAATGGGCTTGAGCAGGTAGCTGGAGAGGATGGACCCTCCGCTGCTCACCAGCAGGCACAGTGCCACCAGCACCAAAGCGCCCTTATACCGGCCCATGTATTTCAGCAGCTTTTTCACGGTGCCCTTCATGTCCTTGGGCCTTTGGTATCCGTGGCGCTGCCCGCCGCCGGGTCCGTGGG
Source organism: uncultured Eubacteriales bacterium (assembly GCA_963655625.1). Classification (GTDB taxonomy): domain Bacteria; phylum Bacillota; class Clostridia; order Oscillospirales; family Oscillospiraceae; genus Vescimonas. The sequence goes on from CAVKFX010000061.1 coordinate 7,264, forward strand.
GCCCGGGTCTGCGTTTTGCTTCAGCCATCAATGGCACCTCCTCCCTGCTGGGATTCATACACTTCTCTGTAGATCTCGTTGGTTTTCAGCAGCTCTGCGTGGCTGCCCACACCGGAGATTTTGCCGTCGTCCAGCACCACGATGATGTCCGCGTCCTGCACGGAGGAAATGCGCTGGGCGATAATGACCTTCGTGGTCCCCGGCAGGGTGGAGCGCAGACCCTGGCGAATGGCTGCGTCCGTGGCCGTGTCCACCGCCGAGGTGGAGTCGTCCAGGATCAGCACCTTGGGCCGCCTGAGAATGGCCCGGGCGATGCACAGCCGCTGCTTTTGCCCGCCGGACACATTGGTGCCTCCCTGCTCAATGTAGGTGTCGTAGCCCTCCGGCATTTTCTCAATAAACTCCTCCGCGCAGGCAATGCGGCAGGCGCTGCGCATCTCCTCGTCTGTGGCATTGGCGTCACCCCAGCGGAGGTTCTCCTTAATGGTGCCGGAGAACAGGGTGTTCTTCTGCAGGACCATGGCACAGGCGTCTCGCAGCTGCTTCATGGAGTATTCCCGCACATCGTGTCCCCCCACGCGCACGCTGCCCTCTGTGGCCTCGTAGAGCCTCGGGATCAGGCTCACCAGGGTGGTCTTGGCGCTGCCGGTACCGCCCAGGATGCCCACCGTAGCCCCGGCGGGAATGTGCAGGTCGATGTCCTCTAAGTTCCAGGTCTGGCCGTTTTCATTATAACGGAAATACACATGGTCAAAGTCGATAGACCCGCTGGTCACAGTCAGCCCCTCCCGGGCCTTTTCGTCGGTGATCTGGGGCTCCTCGTTGAGTACCGCCATCACACGCTTGCCGCAGGCAATGGACCGGGTGAGCATCATCATCACCATGGACACCATCATCAGCGACATGAGGATCTCCGACACATAGGTGAAAAATGCGATCAGGTCGCCGGAGAGCAGGCTCCCCTCAAACACATAGTTTCCGCCGATCCACAGCACGGCTACGATGGTGCCGCCCATGAGCAGAAAGATCAGCGGCATGAACATCACCACAAAGCCGAAGGCCTTTTCCGCCATGGCCTTGAGCTTTTCATTGCGACGGGCGAATTTTTCCTTTTCCACATCCTCCCGCACGAAGGATTTCACCACCCGGATGGCGTTCAGGTCCTCCTGCACCACCAGGTTCAGGTCATCCGTGGCCCCCTGCAGGGAGGTGAAGAACGGCCCCACCTTCCGCAGCACCAGCACCACACCCAGCACCAGCAGCGGGATCACCACCAGGAACACCTGGCTCAGCCGTGTGCTGATGATAAGGGCCATCACCAGGGCTGTCACCAGCATCACCGGGGCCCGCACCAGCATCCGCATCCCCATCATCAGGGTCATCTGCAGGCTATTTACGTCGTTTGTGAGCCGGGTGATCAGCGATGCGGTGGAGAAATGCTCAATGTTGGCAAAGGAGAACCTCTGCACCTGCCGATACTCGGCGGCCCGGAGATTGGCGCCGAAGCCCATGCCGGCCTTGGAGGCAAGCACCGCCGCCCCCACGCCCAGGGCCAAAGACACCAGAGCCATCAGCACCATCTTCAGCCCGGCCATGAGGATATAGCTCCTGTCCGCATTTTTGATGCCGATGTCCACAATGTCACTCATGATCTGGGGCAGCAGCAGCTCCAGCACGGCCTCTCCCGCCGAGCACAGGATGCCCAGTACAATGAGTACCCGGTACCCGGCGGTATAGTCCATTAGTCTTTTTTTCTTCATGTGTGTGTTTCCTCCGTTTCCCGGGACAAATTCTCGCCCACCCGCATCAAAAAGCCCTGCAGCAGCTTCACTTCTTCCTTTGTAAAGCCCTGCTCCGCCTGCCGGTGGACTTCATCCATAATGGCGATGAATTCCTGATAAAAGCACCGCCCCTCCTCTGTCAGATGCAGCAGCTTGCACCGTCCGTCACCCGGGGAGACGCTCCGGGTCAGCAGATGCTTTTCCTCCAGCCGCTCCACGATGCCGTTCACCGTGGGCGGCTTCACCCGCAGAAATTCCTGCAGGTTCTTTTGGGTCACATCCCCCTGCTGCTCATAGAGAAAGGTCAGTGTGCGGCACTGCATCGGCGACACGTCATACCTGCGCAGCTTGCGCACCATCAGCTTCATCATCTGGTGGTCGCAGTATCCCAGCAGCGGGCCGAAATGCTCCTGCTGCGCGCTGCAATATTTCACGCCGCATCCCTCCTTTTAAATTTAGCACGCTAACTATTAGCAGACTAAATATTATCACGCATTTTTTGAATATGCAATAGGGAGTTTGTCTCATTCTTGTAAACAATTTATGAATCCTGCGCCCCACCCGTTGAC
>CAVKFX010000062.1:0-11230 GCA_963655625.1 uncultured Eubacteriales bacterium
CCTGTCCGCTCTATGGGAATAAGCAATATTTTGCAGGGCGGGGCCCATGTGCCCCGCTGAGCGCGGCGCGGGGGCATTTGCGCAAAAAGAGACCGCCCCTCCGGGCGGTCCCCCTGTGTGTTGTCAAATTTGAAGCCTCACAGATCCAGCTTTAAGTCATCCTCTCCGATCCAGCCCCATTTGCGCAGCGGCAGGGCAATGAGCCAGCTCAAGATGGCAGGCAGCGCGAAGCATACCAGCACCAGCCCGACCCAATCCATAGCGGTGATGGCGGCCTTGGTCCCGGCCTCTATGTCCGCCAACCATCCGGTATACACGCCGATCTGCCCCACCAGACCGCAGGTGCCCATGCCGCTGGACACCGCAGCGCCGTTCATCTCCATGCGGAAGATGCAGGTGGCAATAGGGCCTGTGATGGCGGAGGCCAGGGTGGGCGGGATCCATATCCGGGGATTGCGGACGATGTTGCCCATCTGCAGCATGCTGGTGCCCAGGCCCTGGGCTGCCAGGCCGCCCCAGCGGTTTTCCCGGAAGCTCATGACGGCGAAGCCCACCATCTGGGCGCAGCAGCCTGCCACGGCAGCGCCGCCGGCCAGGCCCGTTAGACCCAAAGCGGCGCAGATAGCGGCAGAGGAGATGGGCAGGGTCAGAGCGATGCCGATGACCACCGAGACGATGATGCCCATGAAGAAGGGCTGCAGCTCCGTGGCCCACATAATGAACTTACCCACGGCGCTGGCGGCGGTGCCGATGGGTGCGGCAATCAGGGCTGCGGCGCCGATACCGCAGAGGATGGTGACGATGGGGGTCACCAAAATGTCGATTTTCGTCTCTTTGCTCACGGCCTTGCCCAGTTCCGAGGCGATGATGGCCACAAACAGCACGGCCAGGGGCCCTCCGGCCCCGCCCATAGCGTTGGTGGCAAAGCCCACGGGAATGAGAGAAAACAGCACCATAGGCGGCGCGTTCAGCGCCCGTCCGATGGCCACCGCCATACCCGGCCCCACCATGGCCGAGCACAGGCCGCCGATGGTGTAGCTCACCGCCCCGTCTCCCTTTCCCAGGGTGACGATGATGTCCGTTAAAAATCCGATGTGCAGCTGGGTGCCCAGCGTATTGAGAATGGTGCCCACCAGCAGCGTGCAGAACAGGCCCTGGGCCATGGCGCTCATGGCATCGATGAAGTAGCGCTTGGGAGAGAAAACAATGTCCTTGCGCCGCAGAAAGGCGGATACTTTTTCCATAGTACACCTCAATTAAAAATGGAGTAGCCAGGTGTCATGACACCAGACTACTCCATTATATCCATTTTACAGAATTTGTCAATCCTCCAGCAGCATTCCTTTTTGCCGCAGGGCAGCGCACACCCGCTCAAAGGCGTCCTCATCCGGCACAGACAGCCGATGGGCGTGGATACCATCTGTCAATAGGCTCAGGGGCTGGGCGGCATTTTCCAGCATTTTTCGCACAAACTCGTCCACATCGCGGCGGCTGGAAAGCTGCAGCGGTGCAGTGATCTCCCCGTAGACCGGGTGCTCCACCGTCACGTCCAAAACGGTGCAGCCGCCGTCCACCATAACGTATAGCTCCTCCTGGGTTTGCCCGGGAGTATGCTGACATACCACCTGGCGCACCGAGCCCTCCTCCGGCGGGATCACATAGCCCCGGGAGGTGGCCACAACATGTGTACCGGCGGCACGGAGCAGGGCCACATCACCAACGATGATCTGTCGGCTCACGCCCAGCAGCTTTGCCAAGGTAGTTGCGCTGACAGGGGTACTTTCATCCCGCAGATAGGACAAAATGGCTTTCTGCCGTTCTTTTGTTGTCATGACGAGACCCTCCCGCTCAATAATATGCTGTATTATAACATATGCTCAGTAAAAGCACAATTCCATTCAAGAAAAAAATGGTTGAAAAATTCAACCGGCCGCCTGCTGCAGCTGTCGAAACCGGTACGCGCCGATGATCTCCAGCGCCGGGGGCAGCAGACAAAGTGCTGTCCAGGCCATATAAAACAGGAAAGACATAGGCGTGATGGGCATCATCACCACCTGGGGCTTAAAGCGGATCATGGTTTGATCCAGCAGCACCGCCATCAGCAGCACACTCATCAGTGCGCACAGCCCGATAACAAAGGCCCTGTCCCGCCCATCAAAGCGGTACAGGGAGTAGGCGGTGCGTCCCCGTAGGGAGCAGCCTCGGCAGCGCATGGAATCCGAGGTGGTCACAATGCCCTCCGTGAGCCAGGTGAGCAGGATACTGCCCCGGCGCAGGGTGTTGTGCATGCGCTGGAAGATGTTTCCCTGCCCCTTGCCCCGGCCGATGCCCCGCTGGGCCAGCTCAATGCGCTTTCGCTGTGTGTTCAGCCGAGGTACCATCCGCAGCAGGATGGATAAGTACAGGCTCAGGTGCGGGGATACCCGGCCCAGCAGATACACGATCTTATCGGTGGTGAACACGGCGTGGATGCAGCCCAGCCATAGGATTGCCGCCACGCACACCATGGACCAGGTCCCGCCGCAGAGGAAGGACTCCAGGGTCACCTGGTTGCCGATAAAGTTGATTCCCAGCACCTTGATGCCGAAGTGGTGGTACGACCCGTACCACAGGGCAAAGAGCAGCGCAAAGGGCAGCAGTCCCAGCCCCGGTATCAGGGCCCGGAGGCCCCGGAGCTTCAGCAGGTACAAAAACGCGCACACATAGCTGAGGGCCAGGTATACCGGCTGGCGGAAAAGGATGGTGCCCGCCAGCACCGCCGCGAAATATAAAAAGTTGATGGCCGGATGATAGCGTGAAAATTCCATAGCGTCAGGGCTCCATCATGCCGTACTTGATCTGAATGCGCTGCAGCCGCTCCAGCAGAGGCTTGCCGAACAGCAGCATGGTCAGGGCCACCGCCGCCCCGTGTACGCAGTTCACCGGCACGCCCGCCAGGTAAACCGCCAGCACCGAGGAGGTGTCATAGCTGGTGGCCACGGTGAAGAAGGTGGAGGTGTCCAGCAGCGGGCCCACAATGAGCAATATGGCAAAAAAGCCGAACACAGCCAAAATGATGACATCCTTCCAGCCCTTGGGGGCTTTTTTCAGAATGCCCCACATAGCAAACAGACCCGCCAGCAGTCCGCCGATGCCGTAGGCGAACATTTGCCATGGGGTCCAGGGCCCCTGGCCGAAGATGAAATTGCTGGCAAAGCCGCTGATGGCCCCGCAAAGAAAGCCCGCCTCCGGCCCGAAGGCGATGCCCGTGAGCATGACGATGGCCAGCATGGGCTTGAAGTGCGGCACGGCGGCAAAGGCGGCCCGGCTGGCCACCGCCAGGGCGCATAGCACCGCTAAGATCACCAGCTCCCGGGCCTGGGGCTTCCGGCTCTCAAAATGCAGGAAGAAGGCGGCCGTGGTCAGCACGATGATGGCCAGCCCCGCCAAATAGTATTTCCGGTCGAAACGGGAGAAAACCAGCACCGTCAGCGGCACCAGCACCAGCAGGATCACAAGGCTCAGCCAAAAGCGCCAGGTAGTTTTTTTCGTGTTCATGTCAACTGATTCTCCTTCATCAGTGCCACCACATCCTCCGCCGTCACCGCCTGGGGGAATAGGTGCCGGCTCATGCGGTTGGCTGCGGTGGTGTAGAAGCTGTTTTGGGCAAAGAAGCGCCGGGGCGTGTTGGTGGTGAGCAGCTGTCCGTCAAAGAACATAGACACGCTGTCTGCGTATTCCGCACAGAACTCCACATCGTGGCTCACCATAACGATGGTCACGCCCTCCTCTGTCATCAGCCGGCGCAGGAGCCCCGCCAGCTGGCGCTTAAAGAAGCTGTCCAAACCCTTGGTGGGCTCATCCAAAAGCAGCAGCTTCGGCTCTGTCAGCAGCACCTTGGCCAAGGCGGAGCGCTGCTGCTCACCGCCGGACAGGTCATAGGGATGGTGTTCTAAAAGCGCCGTAATGTCGCAGAGCCGGGCCATGTCCGCAATGCGCCGATCCTTATCCGGGTAGGAGGCGGGGAGCATTTCCTCCAGATCCTCCCGCACGGTTTTCTTCACAAACAGGCACTGGGGGTCCTGTGGCAGCATGGCAAGCTTCCCGTGGAATAGATCCTTGCATTTGGCGGTGTCCTGGCCGTCCACGCGGACCTTGCCCCGGTAGGGCCTGCAGATGCCGCACACGGCCTTGAGCGTAGTGGATTTACCCGTCCCGTTGCCGCCGACAATGGAAAACAGCGTCCCCTTAGGCACCCGGAAGCTGACACCCTTGAGGATGTCCGGGCTGTCCTTTTCGTAGCGGAACCAAATTTCCTTTACCTCCAGGGCCGGGTCCCGGATCTCCTCCGGGAATTCCGGCTGGGGGGGCAGGGTGTCGCGCAGCTCTTTGCCCGCGGCCTTTTCCGTCAGCCAGCTGCGGCCCTCCCGCACCGTCAGGGGAGAGGCGGCGCCCCTCTCGCCTGCGCCGTAGAAAATGCGCACCGGGGCAGGCATAGCGGTGAACATATCGCTCTTTTGGGTGTAGAGGAGCTGGCCCACCTTTTTGGGATCATCGTCGGCCAAAATACGGCCGTTTTCCATAACCACGCAGCGGTCGGCGGCGTGGAAGATGTCCTCCAGCCGGTGCTCGGTGATGAGCACCGTGGTGCCCAGCTCCCGGTTGATCTTTTTCACCGTGTTGAGAAAGTCCGAGGCGGCGATGGGGTCAAGCTGGCTGGTGGGCTCGTCCAGGATCAGCACTCTTGGCTGCATGGCCATGATGGAGGCCAGGTTTAAAAGCTGCTTCTGCCCGCCGGATAGCTCCGCCACATCCCGGTGAAACCAGCCCTGTATGCCGAAATAGCTGGCCATTTCCGCCACCCGCAGGCGCATGGTCTTCTGGTCGCAGCCCAGGCTCTCCAAGCCGAAGGCCAGCTCGTGCCACACCTTGTCCGTGACGATCTGGCTGTCCGGATTCTGCATGACGAAGCCGATTTCCGACGACTGCCTGCGCAGATCCGCCTGGTCCAGAGGCGCACCCTCATAGAAGATAGACCCCGTGCGATTGCCGTGTGGGGTGAGGACAGTCTTTAGGTGCCGCAGGAGAGTGGTTTTTCCGCTGCCGGACTTGCCGCACAGGGCGATGTATTCCCCCTGCTCCACCTGCAGGGAAACCTCCTTTAGGGAGGGATGCTCCGGGTCTGTTGGGTAGGAAAAGGTCAGATTTTCGATCGCAAACTGTGCCATAGTATAGCCTCCCGAATGGAATAAAAGGTGGGGATCAGTAAAAGTGCGGCATAGGCCGCCAGGCCCAGAACGGGCCGGAACCCGGCCACCCTCGCAACGGATATTGCCGGGATAAACGCCGCCCGGGCGCTGCCGCCGGCGGCTGCATAGATGGCGGCGGCCAGGGTCACGGCAATGAGGGCCGTGATGAGCCGGTCCCGCCCAGTGAAGCGGTAAATTTGAAAGCTGGTGCGTTTGCCCGGTACGCCGTAGCCCCGGCAGCGCATGGAGTCGGCGGTGACGACGCTGCCCTCCAAAGCCCAGCCGGACAGGGACATAAGCACGTCCATGCCGCCCTGGATCCTCTCCTTCCGCGTCCCGGCGGCGCTGCGGCCAATGCACTTGCGCGCCCCGGCAATTTGCTTTCCCTTTCGCCAGTAGCCGGGGATCAGCCGCAGCACCATCACCAGCACCAGGGAGATGGCGGGGATCACCGCGCCAAAGAGGCTTGTAAACTTGTCGGAGGTCATAACGATGCCGCCGCACAGGAACCACAGGCTCACCGCTGCAAACATCATCCCCGCGCAGCCGCCGTAGCACAGGGCTTGCCAGGTGTAGGGACGGCCGAACAGGGTAAAGAGGGTGGTCTCGCCCAGGGTGTTGAACAGCGGGTTTACCGCCGCCACCAGCACCATGGCTATCAGAAGGAAGCCAAGGGTTTTACCGCAGCGCGCCCGGCGCAGCACGGCGTAGTACGCCCCTCCGCAAAGAAGGGAGACCAGCAGGTACGCCGGGTGGAACAGCACCACCGTCAGCACGATGGCCGCCGCGAAGAACAGGAAATTCACCGCCGGGTGGCAGCGGGAAAATACGTCATAGTCCTGCGTGGCCCTCGCCTCCTTTCTGCGTGTTGTCTTATGGGTCAGCCCATGCTGGGCGCACCCACATCGGTGCCCAATCCTTTGCAGGTATAACACCATACGATGGTCTCGCCGCCCTCCAGCTTGTAGCTGGAGCAGCCGTAGTTGGGGAACCAGCCGTTCACCTTATACATCCAGCCGGACTGCTGCCCGCAGTCAAATTCATACAGGTGGTTGATGCCCTCAATGTAATAGCTGCCGTACAGGGGGGTGTAGCTGTATTCGATCTGAATACTCCGCTCGTCACAGATCCGCTTCAGCACGTCGAACACGGTCTCGCCGGCGGTGAAGGAAACGGTGGTGGCGGCGAGAATGGTGCCGTTATCGGGCACATAAACGTCCAGTCCCGGGGTCAGATCCTTCATATTGTTTAAAATGGTATCGCAGCGAATTTCAATGGTACACGTCGGCCCCGCCGGCTCGGGCTTGTCGGACGTATCCGGAGTATCGGGTGTGTCGGGCTTGCTGGGGGTACTGGGGGTGTTGGGGGTACTGGGGGTACTGGGCGTATCCGGCTTGCCGGGCTTGTCGGAGGTATTGGGCTTGCCCGGCTTGCTCGATACATCGGGCGTATCGGTCGTGTCCGGGGTTTCCGGATTTTCGGGCCGGATGACCTCCGCCGGTACATTCCGTCCGTCCAATACGGCCTGCACCTCATCTGCCGAGCAGAAGATGCTCTCCCCGCAGCCCAAAACGCAGTCCAAAGCAAAGGAACTCAGGGCCTGCAGATCCATGTCCTGCACGGAGAGCTCCTGGCCCACATAGCAGCCGGTTTTCCCGGCGGTGAAGGTGTTCTCCCCGTCACTGACGGTCCCGCCCAGCACATATACGGTCTCGGATCCCGTGCGCACGGTACACACCAGCACGGCGTTCTGCAGCGTGGCGTCATGCTCCCCGTACTGCAGCTTTACGGGGCCGTCCCCCACCTGGCAGAAGGCCTCGCCCGTCACCAGGCGCACCTGCGCCTCCTCGGGCGAAACGATCTCCAGCTGGCTCCCCTGGGAGAGCATCAGGCTGCCGGTGTCCATTTCCACAGCCACATATCCGCTGGTCACGGACACCACGTCGCCCTCACGCAGCTGCGTCTGCCCCTTGAGCTCCGATGCGATGCCGCTGCGCTCTAAGTTGGCCAGGCCCTTGCGCACCGTGGCGCTGATGGCTGTGGTCTTGCCCCCGGGGGCGGCCTTGTCAAACCAGCCCAAATGCCGCCCGGCCAGTATAACGGCCACCGCGGCGATGGCGGCAATGACGGCCACCATAATAATATTATAAACAGTCTTCCTCTTCATATTTACCTCTCCGGGGCAGAAAAAAAACCCCACTGGGGGCATAGTTGTTCCGTATCGGCTCAGTCGGCATCCCCCAAGAGCCATAGAGCACCTGATTTGGGGAAAGTATTCCGGCTCCGGATGCCTGATGCCGGGCCCTTCTCGGGGCGTCGCTGCTCCAATGGTCCCGGCGGCATAAAATCCGTCTACGGCGGCTTGGTACCGCTGGGATCTGCCCCATTCCGTTCCGCAAATCACACATAGTATATCATATGCGTTTCACCGGCGCAACCGTCAATCTTCGGCCTTTTTCTCGGAATGGGTACTTTTTTCGTGGTGCCGGCATACGCTGCGGTAGATCAGCAGCCCCATTAGGGACAAAAGCAGCGTTCCTCCGAAGACCAGGGCCGCAAACAGGTAGCTCCTGCCGCCCAGGGCGCTGCCGCCCACGGTGGATGTCAGCACCGACGGCAGCCGGCCCACAGAGCATAGCAGCAGCCAGGTGCCCCAGCTGACGTCCGTCAGTCCCGCGAAATAGCACAGCAGATCCTTGGGTGTCCCCGGCACGGTGAAGATCAGCCAAAACAGGTAATTCCGCTTGGGGGAGTGCTTGAGAAAGTGCAGCTTTTCCAGCTTTTCCGGGGAGAAGAAGACCTCCGCCATAGGCTGACCCAGCTTGCGTACCAGGGCAAACACGACGATGCTGCCCAAAAACAGGCCCAGCATGCATAAAACGCTGCCCCACACGCCGCCGAAGGCGTACCCGCCGCAGATCTCCAGGGGTTCCCCGGGGATGATGGCCACCACCACCTGCAGCATGCACATGCCCACATAGGCGGCCATGCCCCACAGACCCAGGCTGTCCACCCACTGGCGGAACAGCTCCGGCTGCTTGGCAAACCGGATCATGGGCCGCCCCACGAACCAGCATACCGCCGCCGACAGCAGGATAAACACCGCCAGCGCACAGGCGGCGGCGATCTTCTTTTGCTTTTGGGTGAGGGTGTGCTTTTTAGGCATGGCGGTCTCCTTTTTGGCTGGCGAAAATTTATGCGGAATTTTCTGCCGGAAGATTTGCGGCCCTCTGCGTGGCTTTTACAAATGGATTCTCATTAGTATACCATAAAATACCATGAAATTATAAATATTCCGTGAATAAAAGAGAAAAATACTGTCACATTTTCGCCGAATGCAACATTTTGTTTGACAAATGCCCGCTGTATTCCTTATAATGAGTTAACATAAAAACAAAACGATCCCTAAAAGGAGAATCATATGGATATTTTTGAAAAATGCTATGCGCCCTCCTTAGCTAATGAGCTGCAGGAAAAAGGCATTTATCCCTATTTTCACGCCCTCCAATCCCGGCAGGATGTAGAGGTTATGATGGAAGGCAAGCGCCGTATTATGCTGGGGTCCAACAACTACCTGGGCCTCACCACAGACCCACAGGTCATGGAGGCCGGGATAAAGGCACTGGAGCAGTTCGGCACCGGATGCAGCGGCTCCCGTTTTCTCAACGGCACCCTCCAGCTGCACCTGGAGCTGGAGGAGGAGCTGGCCCGGTTCCTGCATAAGGAGGCGGTCATCACCTTTGGCACAGGCTTTCAGTCCAACGTGGGCATCATCAGTGCCCTGGTGGGCCGGCACGACTATGTGATCTGCGACCGGGAGAACCACGCCTCCATCTATGCCGGCTGCCAGATGAGCTACGGAAAGATGCTGCGCTACCGCCACAGCGATATGGAGGATTTGGAAAAGCAGCTTGCCCGTGTGCCGGAGCAGAACGGTATCCTCATCGTTACCGACGGCGTGTTCTCCATGGGCGGCGACATTGCAAGGCTCCCGGAAATCTGCGCCCTGGCCAAGAAGTACGGCGCCCGTGTCATGGTGGACGATGCCCACGGCCTGGGTGTGCTGGGCGATGGCGGCCGCGGCACCGCAAGCTTCTTTGGGCTGGAGGATCAGGTGGATGTGTATATGGGCACCTTCTCCAAGTCCCTGGCCTCCCTGGGCGGCTACATGGCGGCCGGCAAGGTGGTGACGGAGTATGTGCGCCACGCCTCCCGGCCCTTCATCTTCTCTGCATCTATTCCGCCCGCCAACTGCGCCACGGCCCTGGCGGCCCTGCGCAAGCTGGAGCAGCATCCGGAGCTGCCGGAGCGGCTGCGGGAGCTGAGTCTGTACGCCCGGAGGGGCTTCACGGACCGGGGCCTCAAGATCCGGGAGTCGGCCCTCAACGCTCCTACGCCCATCATTCCCATTTATACCTATGAGACCATGCGCACCCTGGACGCGGCCCAAAAAATTTACGAGCGGGGGGTGTATGTGAATCCCACCCTGCCCCCGGCTACTCCGGAGGGGGAGGCCCTGCTGCGCACCAGCTACATGGCTACCCATACCGAGGCCCTGCTGGACGAGGCCATGGATATTATGGCGGAGGTGCTGGTTCATGAGTAAGATCGCTGTGGTCACCGGCGGCACCTCCGGCATCGGCAAGGAAACGGCCCTGTACCTGGCGAAAAACGGCTGCACGGTGTATGAGCTGAGCCGCCGGGCGGAGGGGGTGGCGGGTCTCCGCCATATCAGCGCCGATGTGACGGACGAGGCCTCTGTTCGCCGGGCTGTGGAGCAAATTTTGCAGGAGGCGGGGCAAATTGACATTTTGGTGAATAACGCAGGCTTCGGCATCAGCGGGGCCGTGGAGTTTACGGACACGGAGGAGGCCGAGCGCCAGTTCAATGTGAATTTCTTCGGCATGGTGCGCGTGAATCGGGCAGTCATCGCCGCCATGCGCAGCCGGGGCGGCGGTCGTATCGTGAATTTAAGCTCTGTGGCGGCGCCGGTGCCGATTCCGTTCCAGACCTACTATTCCGCCTCCAAGGCCGCCATCAATTCCTACACCTTGGCCCTTTCCAATGAGCTGCGGCCCTTCGGCATCACCGTCTGCGCCGTCATGCCCGGGGACATTCACACCGGCTTCACCGCCGCCCGCCGCAAGGTGGGGGAGGGGGACGAGATTTATTCCGGTCGCATCAGCCGCTCCGTCAAGCGCATGGAGCATGACGAGCAGACCGGCATGGATCCGGCCAAGGCCGGAGCCTTTGTGGGCCGCGTGGCCCTAAAGACCGGCCACAAGCCCCTGTATACCATCGGCTTTGCCTATCAGGCGGCGGTGTTTCTGACCAAGATCCTCCCCGCCCGGGTGCTGAACTGGCTCATCGGAAAGATCTACGCCGCTTAAATAAATGCAAAAAAGAGCTTGCCGCCGCAGACGCAGGGCAAGCTCTTTTTCTGATTTTGGGGAATTATTTTTACTGCTGCATTTCCTTATCCCGCTGCCAGGCGGCGATGACCGCCTCCATAGCGGCGGAGCGGAAGGACATGGACTCCAGCTTCCGGACGCCGGCGATGGTGGACCCGGCGGGAGAGCATACGGCGTCCTTCAGAGCCCCGGTATGTTCGTCGCTCTCCAGGGCTTGGGTGGCCATGCCCAGGAGCATTTGGGCCGCCATGCGCTGGGCCTTTTTCCGGGGCAGGCCGCACAGCACACCGCCATCCGCCAGCCCCTCCAGAAACAGGCAGGCATAGGCCCCGCCGCATCCGGCCACGGCGCTGGCAGCGCCCATCAAATTCTCCTCGATCTTCTCCAAAAGCCCCGAGGCGGCCAGGGCGTCCAGCACCGCCTGCCGCTGCTCGTCGGTCACTTCCGCCGAGCAGGCATAGGTGGTCATGCCCGCCCCCACGGCGCAGGCGGTGTTGGGCATGATGCGCACCACGGGATAGCGCCCGCCGGCCATGTCCTGCAGAGCCTCTATGGTCACGCCTGCGGCCATGGACACCAGCACGAAGGGCG
>CAVKFX010000062.1:11240-15748 GCA_963655625.1 uncultured Eubacteriales bacterium
ATCCATATTTCATAGGACAGTCCTCCTTGTTTTTATAGCCAAAATTTTATCACAAAAAATGGGGAATTGCAACCGAATGACTCCTTTGCTATAATGAAAAAAACAGCGGCGGCTCCCGCTGCGGAAACGGAGAGACAGAATGCTGAAGTCATTTACACAGGCCGCGGCGGATTACTGCGCCGCCGCAAAAACCAGAACGAGGCAGAGCGTTCCCAGGCTGCTGGTTTTGGGGATTCTGGCGGGGATGTTCATTGCCCTGGCGGGGACGGCGGCGTCCGTAGGCGGCGCCCTGGCGGGAAGGCTTGTCTCCGCCGCCATTTTTCCGGCGGGCCTGGCCATGGTGATTTTGGCGGGGAGCGAGCTGTTCACGGGCAACTGCCTTTTCCTTCTGCCGCTGCTGCGGGGAGACATCACCGGGGGCAGGACCATGGGCAGCTGGGCCGTAGTATACTGCGGGAACCTCATAGGCAGCATTATGATAGCATTTGTTGTAGTACAGTGCGGCGTTTTGGATAGCATTGCACCCGCAGCCATTGCCACGGCTGCCGCCAAGGCGAGTTTGCCCTTCGGCGCGGCCTTTTTGCGGGGAGTTCTGTGTAACCTCCTGGTGTGCCTGGCGGTGTGGATGGCCTTCTGCGCTGGGTCCGCCGGGGGCAAAGTGATTTCCTTGTACGGGCCCATTTTTCTGTTCGTCCTGTGTGGCTTTGAGCACAGCGTTGCCAATATGTTCTATCTCCCGGCGGGGATCCTTCTCTCCGGCGGGACGGAGGTGACCTGGCTGGACTTTGGGCGGAATCTGCTGCCTGTGACCCTGGGTAATATGGCAGGCGGCTGCGGCCTGGGGGTTATACTCTATATGCTGTATGGGAAAAGCTCCCAATAAAAAAAAAATAAGGGTAGTCCACGAGGGACTACCCTTATTTTCTCATAAGAATCTGCACAGCAGAATGGGGAAAAGCATGGCCGGCACCATGTTCATCAGGCGGATCTTGGTAAGGCCCAGCATATTCAGGCTGATGGCCAAAAGGAGCAGGGAGCCGATGGAGTTGATCTCCGCGATGACGTCCGCACCCAGCAGGGGTGCGAGCAGGGAAGCCGAAAGGGCGATGAGCCCTTCCCACAAAAATACCGGCACGGCGGAGCAGAGCACACCCACGCCCAAGGTAGAGGCAAAGATCAGGGCAGAGATGCCGTCGATGACCGATTTGGAAAAGAGAATGGTATGGTCCCCCTGCAGGCCGCTGTTCAGCGCACCCATAATGGCCATGGCCCCCACGGCAAAGACCATGGTACCGTTGACAAAGCCGTCGGTGAACCGCCCCCTGCCGCCGGTTTTCCGCTGCAGCCAATCGCCCAGGCGGATCACCGCACTGTCCAGGTCCAAAAGCTCGCCCAGCAGGGTACCCAGCACCATGGAGAGAATGGGGACCAGGGGCTTTTGCGAGTCGCCGATGCCGGGAACGGCAATGCCGATGACCACCAGGGCCAAGGCGCTCATCAGCGTCTTTTGCAGCCGGTCCGGCAGGAATTTGCCAGCAAACAGGCCCACAAAGCCGCCGCCTGCGATGGCGGCCCCATTGACCGCCGCACCTAATAAGATCATTGTTCTGCCTCCTTTTCTTTACACAGCGCCTGCACCACATAGCCCCCCAGCATCAGCCCCGCGCAGGAGGGCACCCAGGCCACGCTGGCCGGGACACTGCGCCGGCCGGGATCGGGGGTATCCAGCTGGCGGGTCTCGGCGGCTTCCTCGGGGCTGAATACCACCGGAAGATGGCGGATGCCCCGGGCCTTCAGTTCCCGGCGCATGACCCGGGCCAGGGGACAGCCGGAGGTCTTGGAAATGTCCGAAATGCACAGGCGGGAGGGGTCCAGCTTGTTGCCGGTGCCCAGGGCGCTGATGATGGGGATGCCCCGGCCTTGGGCCTGGGAGATCAGGTCCAGCTTGCAGGAGACCAGGTCGATGGCGTCGATGATAAAATCGTAGGGGGCGGCGAAAAACTCCTCGCGATGCTCGGCATCGTAGGTCTTGCAGATGGTGTGGACCCGGAGATTCGGGTTGATGTCCAGGCAGCGCCGGGCGGCCGCCTCGGCCTTGGGTTGGCCCACGGTGGAGTGCAGGGCGTAGAGCTGGCGGTTGATATTGGAGGGGCTGACGGTATCCCGGTCCACAAGGGTCAGCTGGCCTACGCCGGAGCGGGCCAAAGCCTCCACGGCATAGCTGCCCACGCCGCCCAGGCCAAACACCGCCACATGGCTGCCCGCCAGGCGGTCCATGGCATCGTCACCCAATATCATGCGGGTGCGCAGAAAAATATCTTGCATAGTAAAACCTCAAAAAAGCAGGCCGGCGAAGCAAATCGCCGGCCTGC
Organism: uncultured Eubacteriales bacterium; assembly: GCA_963655625.1. GTDB lineage: Bacteria > Bacillota > Clostridia > Oscillospirales > Oscillospiraceae > Vescimonas. The sequence continues at coordinate 13,613 of CAVKFX010000062.1, forward strand.
TCAGCTTTCGGATAAATCTTGCCGGGGCTGCGGGGATAAGCGGGGGAGATCAGCCCACGTACTTCATGCCGGAGCCTTCGGTGACGGTGTAGTCCTGCTGCAGGGATTCCAGCCACGTGTTCATGTCGCTGTTTTTCAGGGTGTTGGTGACGCGGACCTGCCAGTAGGGGAGATCCTGACCCACAAAGTAGATGATGTGGTAGCCGTAGCTGGTCTCCACGATGTCGGTGTCGCCGGTCTTGCGGGCGGCATCAAAGCACCAGTCGTTGAAGGCGGTGACCATTTGGCCCTTATAGACCTGCTCATACAGGCCGCCCTTGGGGGAATCGGCGGAATACTTGTCGGCCAGCTCGGCGAAAGACTCCTCGGTGGCGGCGCCGTCTTTCCACTCCTGATAGATCTTTTCGGCCTCGGCTTTCTTCTGGCTCTTCAGATCGGCCAGATCCTGCTCGTAGGAATCGGCCTTGGTGTCCAGGGTGGAGGTATCCACCCGGACCAGGATGTGGCGGACGTCCACGGTATTATACTCCTGGCGGCCGACGCTGTGGAACTGCACCACATAATAATTGGTGGTGTCATTCAGCACGGCGGTCTCCCCGGCGGTGCGGGCTGCGTCAAAGGCCCAGGCGGAGAGGGTGTCACCGTTGTTGGCCCCGTCGGTAACGGAGGAATAAGAGGCGATGTCATAGTCCTTGGCGATGGTCTCCAGGCTCTCGCCGTTCCGGAAGCGGGCCAGAGCGGCGTCGGCACCGTCCTTGGCGGCGGCGATGGCGGCGTCCATCTGCTCCTGGGTGGCATCCACGGTGTTGCCGTTTTCATCCTTGGTGGCGGAGGTGGAGCCATCGAAGCGGATGTAGTCATAGGCGGCCACGTTGAAGGTGGACTGGTTTTCCTGGTAATACTGCTCGATCTGCTCGTCGGAATAGTTCAGGCTATCGAGATAGTTATTCTGGAAGGCGGAGAGCAGGATGGAATCTTTGGCCATATCCTCGAAAATGCCCGGGGTCACCAGGGTGCCGTACATGGCCTTGATGTAGTTTTTATAGGAGTAGCCGGCCTTCTTGGCGGCCTCCTTGAAGGTCTTGATGAGGTCGTCATAATCGGCCTGCATATCATCGTTCCAGGTGAAGCCGTCCTTTTCGGCGGCGGCCAGCAGGGACTGGCTGGACTCTAAGTTGGACTTCGCCTTGTCAAGCAGGTACTTATCCCAGGTGATGCCCTCGTCGGTGACACCCAAAAGAGCCTTGGCCGTGTCGGACATGGTCTGGCCGGCCAGGGACTTGCTGGTGTCGATGCCCATGTAGGCGTAGTAATTGGAGGAGCGGACCTCGGTATAGGCGGCGTAATAGCTGTACTGCACCTGGGCGGCGGAATAATTCTCGTCCCCGATGGTCAGGGCGGTCTTGCTGCGCTGGATCACATTGGAGTTCCACAGCAGGACCAAAACGGCCACCACTACGAAGACCACGGCAACAGCGCCGTAGAGCAGGGCGGACTTGCGCTGCTTGGCCTTCTCCTCCGCGGCGCGGACGGCCTTGGGGTCTGCGGCACCGCTGGCGGCGAAAGCCTGGCGGTTCTTTTTTTCTCTGGATGCACTCATGGATGGTTCATTCCTCTCGTTTGGTGATATATCATTCGGGTCAATGGGAGTAACATTCTCTGTCATTATATAGGCTCTGCGCAGTTTTTGCAAGAGGAAAAAGAAAATGGGAAGAAAAAGTAACGAAAAGGGGCGGACAGAGTCGTCCGCCCCTAAGGAAATTTAAGAATTTCAGATCATAAATAAAGGGATCCCGCCCAGGGGGCAGCAGCCAAGTTATAACCTGCACCGTTTCAGCAGGTGGGTTGCCTCCAACATGCTTCGTTGCTTCCAACTTCCAGCCGCAAATGGCAGCCGGGAGGCCTGCGGTCCACACGTTGATCCGGCATCCCCTATAACAAAATGTGAGGATAAACAGACTGCTGCCCGCCGGGCGGGATCGACCGGGGGCCAGGGGCCGCCGGCAAGATTATTGTAGTATATGCCCCGGGAAAAAGAAAGGGGTTTTCGGCGGAATGGGCAGGAAATTTCAGAGGCGGGGAAAAGCCTCGCAGAGTTCGCGTCCGCAGACGCGAAAAGTTTCAATCATTTTTCAC
>CAVKFX010000063.1:0-23051 GCA_963655625.1 uncultured Eubacteriales bacterium
TCATTTTGGTAATCACTCCTGTTCACAAAAAGTTTGCGACATCAAATTGCGCAAGCCTATTGGCAAAGGCACTTGAGGTGCGTACAATAATGACTGAGTAGTCCAATTGCTCATAGTATATCCTGAATTGCTCATCTTGTCAAGGGGCATGAGTAGTTGTACGTGAAAAAGTTACATCTTTTGAGCAGTTCAAACGGACAGGCATTTATGCTGCCGAAGATCATCCGTACCGGCATACACCGGTATGAGGGAACAGGAGTGAGAAAAACGGAAACGGACTATGGAAAAGCGAAAAAACACACGGGAAATTGTTGTGCCGGGCATCATCGCAATGCCCGGCATAGCCGCTGTCGGCGCAGCGAGGAGCTGCTCCCATCGTGCCGGATAGGGCGGATCATAATGCAGAAACTATCTTTTCAATATCCGATGAATAACAAAGTACCCGGTTCCCTGGGAAACCGGGTACTCCTTTATCCGTGGGGCCGCTATTACTGGGTATCGGGCTCCTCCCGGGTCGGCTGCGCCGCCAGGGCGGCGGCCACGAAGCCCTTGAACAGCGGGTGGGGCTTATTGGGGCGGCTCTTGAATTCCGGGTGATACTGCACGCCCACATAGAAGGGCCGGCCAGACAGCTCCACTGTTTCCACCAGCCGTCCGTCCGGGGACAGGCCCGACAGGGTCAGGCCGGCGGCCGTCAGCGCCTCCCGATAGTCGTTGTTGAACTCATAGCGGTGGCGGTGGCGCTCGGCGATCTCCCGGGCGCCGTAGCAGCGCTCCATGGTCGTGCCCGGGCGGATGACGCACGGGTAACTGCCCAGGCGCAATGTACCGCCCTTATCCACCTCATCGCTTTGGCCGGGCATAAAGTCGATGACCTTATGCAGGCCCTCCGGGTCAAGCTCGCCGGAGGTGGCGTCCGCGATGCCCAGCACATGGCGGGCGTATTCGATCACCGCCACCTGCATGCCCAGGCAGATGCCGAAATAGGGGATATTTTTTTCCCGGGCATACCGGGCCGCCAGGATCATCCCCTCGATGCCGCGGCTGCCGAAGCCGCCGGGCACCAGGATGCCGTCCAGATCGGAGAGGGTGGCATCCACCGTCTCCTCCGTGACCAGCTCGGAGTCGATCCAGCGGATGCTGACCTTGGCATCCAGGAAAAAGCCCGCGTGGCGCAGCGCCTCCGCCACCGACAGGTAGGCATCGTGGAGCTGCACATACTTTCCCACAAGGCCGATGGTCACAGACTTGCTGCGGTTTTTGATGGCGGAGACCATGGCCCGCCACTCCCGCAGGTCCGGCTCCGGGACGGGCAGATGAAGCTCCCGGCAGACCACGGAGGACAGACCCCGCTCCTCCAGATACAGCGGCGCCTCATAGAGGATGGGGAGGGTCAGGTTTTCAATGACACAATCCAGCTTCACATTGCAGAAGCCTGCCACCTTGTGGAAGATACTGCTGTCCTTAATGGGCTCATCGCAGCGCAGGACGATGATATTCGGCGTGATGCCCATGCCCTGCAGCTCCTTGACCGAGTGCTGGGTGGGCTTGGACTTATGCTCGCCGGAGGCCTTAAGGTAGGGCACCAGGGTAACATGGATATACAGGGAATTATTCCGCCCCACCTCCAGGCCCACCTGGCGGATGGCTTCGATAAAGGGCTGGCTCTCGATATCACCGATGGTACCACCGATCTCAGTAATCACCACATCCGCGCCGGTGCGCTCCCCCACCCGGTAAATGAAGTGCTTGATCTCGTCGGTGATATGGGGGATGGTCTGCACGGTGCTGCCCAGGTACTCTCCCCGCCGTTCCTTGGCGATGACGTTGGAATAGACCTTGCCGGTGGTCAGGTTGGAGTATTTGTTTAAGTCCTCGTCGATGAACCGCTCATAATGTCCCAGGTCCAGGTCTGTCTCCGCGCCGTCCTCCGTGACATAGACCTCGCCGTGCTGATAGGGGCTCATGGTACCGGGGTCTACATTGATATAGGGATCCAGCTTCTGCGCCGCCACCTTCAGGCCCCGCGCCTTCAGCAGCCGCCCCAGGGACGCCGCCGTGATCCCCTTGCCCAAACCGGACACCACGCCGCCGGTCACAAAAATAAATTTCGTCATATGCCGTCCTCCCGCAAAAATAAAAAAGAGACGCCCGCCAGGGGGCAGAAACCCCTTGGCGAACGCCTTTGTTCAACAGCGGATATTATACAGCCGCAGACTCCGCTTTGTCAATTGCGAAATGAAGATTTTTTCGGTTTTTTCGGGTCCGGTGTCCCCGGCTACTTGTAGGTCCTGATAATGTTTTCGGCCGCCTCCCGCTTGGAGATGCGCAGGTCCATGGCCTGCTTTTCTATATACCGGTGCGCCTCCGCCTCCGTCATACGCAGGCACTCGATGAGCAGCCATTTCGCCCGGTTCACCAGGCGGATCTCCTTGATCTTTTCCTCCACGGTGGCCTGCTTTTCCTGCATCCGGCGCATCCGCTCCCTGGTAGCGCACAGGATCCGCAGATTCTGGGCCACCATCTGCCGGCTGGTGGGCTTGGACAGGGCGATGACTCCGTAGCTCACCACCTTAGCGTATACGTCGTTATAATGGTCGTTTTTCACCAGCAGCAGGACGCCGGCGCCGCTGGTGCTGCAGATGTCGATGGCCAGCTGCATGCCGAAATCATCCGGCAGCGGCGTGTTGATAAGCACGATGTCAAACTCCGTGTCGGCCAGCCGCCTGCGCGCCTGACCGACGCTGCCAACCGTGACCACCGGCCAATAATCGGTCATGGGGAGCAGCGGCATGACGCTGCTTACAAAGCTGTCCGACGCGGATACGATCAGCACGCTGTATGTTTTTTCCTGGAATACCACACGCTCCCCCTCCCTTCGCCATACAGTTCATAAACGGTTCATTGGCCGCCAAATGCGCTGAGTACGGAGTCCGGCAGATGCTCCCGGACGAACGCACTGGTGGCGGCAAGGGCCGCGGCCTCCTCCAGGGAGCCCGGGAGCGCCTGCAGGGTTTGCAATATCTCCGCCGGAGCGGTATAGAGGTTGAAGTCCGACGCAGGCGGAAGGGCCAGGCCCTTTTCGATGCCGTAGAGCCCGGCGTAGATCAGCAGCGCATAGGCCAGGTAGGGATTCGCCGTCACATCTGCCGAGCGCAGCTCCGCCCGGCGCTGCTCCCCAACGGCGGCGGGCACGCGAATCAGCTGAGAGCGATTTTCATCCGACCAGGTCACATACCGGGGGGCCTTGTCGTGACCCAGGCGGCGATAGGATTCCTCACATGGATTTAAGAACAGTGTGATCTCCGCGCATTTCTCCAGCACGCCTGCCATGACGGCGGGCAGCAGGTCCCTTCCCCCGTCCCCCTTGGCAGAGATGTTGATGTGCATACCGCTGCCGTCCCAATCCGGAAGGGGCTTGGGCATAAAGCTGGCGCACAGGCCGTTCTGTGCGGCCACCATGCGGACCACCGCCCGAAAGGTGATGGCGTTGTCTGCCGCCGTCAGCGGGGCGGAATAGCGGAAATCGATCTCGTTCTGTCCCGGCCCGCTCTCATGGTGGGAACTCTCGGGCCGGATCCCCATCTGCTCCAGCATCAGGCAGATCTCCCGGCGGATATGCTCCCCCTTGTCGTCGGGGGCAATGTCCATGTAGCCGGCCCGGTCGTGAGGGATGGTGGTGGCCCGGCCCAGCTCGTCGATCTTGAACAGGTAGAACTCCATCTCCGCGCCGAAAGCAAACTCATACCCCTTGGCGGCGGCCTGAGCCACGGCGGTTTTCAGAATGCTCCGGGTGTCCCGTTCGAAGGCGCGCCCATCGGGGTAGAACACATCGCAGAACATCCGCACCACCTTGCCCTGTTCCTGCCGCCAGGGGAGCTGGATCAGCGTGGAGGGATCCGGCCGCAGCAGCAGGTCGGACCGCACCTCGCCGCCGAAGCCCTCAATGGCCGAGGCGTCGATGGCAATGCCGTAGGCAAAGGCCCGCGGAAGCTCGCTGGGCATAATAACAACGTTATGTTGTTTTCCATAGACATTACAGAAGGCCAGCCGGATAAACCGGACCTCCTCCTGCTGCACGAACTCAATGACCTCCCTGGGCGTATACTTCACAAGTCCACCTGCTTTCCTTCAATTTGTGACATAGAGCTGTTTATATGGGTTGCTGCTGTTGGGCGTGATGAGGGTAAAGGGCTGCTGCACCAGCTCATCGCAATTACCGCCGAACAGTTCGCAGAATGTGTGCAGATAGGCCCATATCCCGTCCAGATCCTTATGGGACGCCGGGCGGGCGATGACCTGCTTGGGCAGCAGAATGCTCTTGCAGTCGGAGCGTAGGAACAGCTTCCCGCCGTGCATGCCCGTGCAGGGAAAATTGCTGACGATGGGGCGGGCGCTCCCGGTCAGGCCCAGGACGACGATGACCCCGCCGGCCTGGTATTCGCCGAGAAAGCTCCCGGCCTTGCCGCCGATGACCATAACGGGCAGCTTATCGCCATAGGCCTTCATATGGATGCCGGCCCGGTAGCCGGCGTCCCCCCGGACATAGAGCTCGCCGCCCCGCATAGCATAGCCGGCCGCATCACCGATGCTGCCGCGGACAACGATCCGCCCGGCGTTCATGGTGTCGCCCACAGCATCCTGCGCGTTTCCGCGCACCTCAATGCTGGCGCCGTTCAGATAGGCGCCCAGGGCGTTTCCCGGGGTGCCCGACAGAGTTAGACTACCGCGCTCCAATCCCGCGCCGATGAATCTCTGCCCTGTGCAGCCGGTGACGGCGGCGTCTCCGGCGCAATCCCGGATGGCCGCGTTCAGTTGTCGGTAATCCAGCCCGGACGCATCAATATTTGTCATTATAACACACCTCCGCGTATTTTGTATATGGAATTTATTCTCCGGCGTGGGCGATGCCCAGAATCTCCAGCTCCCGGTCCGTCATACCGACGCCCCGGAGCATCAGGCGGTTCCCCTTCAGAGCCTCGATGGAGTTGATGCCCATGCCGCCCATCATCTCCTTAATTTCATGCTTCCAGGCGGTGAGCAGGTTCACCAGGCGGGCTTTTCCCGCCTCAATATCCAGCCGCTTCACCAGCTCCGGGTCCTGGGTGGCAATGCCCCAGCTGCACCGTCCCGTCTGGCAGGTCCTGCACAGGTGGCAGCCCAAGGCCAGCAGGGCGGCGGTGCCGATGTAGCAGGCATCCGCCCCCAGGGCTATGGCCTTGACCACATCGGCGGAGGAGCGGATGCTGCCGCTGACGATCAGCGAAACATGGTTCCGGATGCCCTCATCCCGCAGGCGCTGGTCCACAGCGGCCAAGGCCAACTCAATGGGAATGCCCACCGTGTCCCGGATACGGGTGGGCGCCGCGCCGGTGCCGCCCCGGAAGCCGTCGATGGCGATGATATCCGCGCCGCTGCGGGCGATGCCGCTGGCAATGGCGGCAATGTTGTGTACCGCCGCCACCTTTACGATAACGGGTTTTTTATAATCGGTGGCCTCCTTCAGGGAGTACACCAGCTGGCGCAGATCCTCAATGGAGTAAATATCATGGTGCGGGGCGGGAGAAATGGCGTCCGTCCCCTCCGGCACCATGCGGGTGCGGGAGACGTCCCCAACGATCTTTGTCCCGGGCAGATGCCCGCCGATGCCGGGCTTAGCCCCCTGGCCCATCTTGATCTCAATGGCGGCGCCGGCCTCCAGATACTGCTTGTGTACGCCAAAGCGGCCGGAGGCCACCTGGACGATGGTATTTTCGCCGTATGCATAGAAATCCTCATGCAAACCGCCCTCGCCGGTGTTATAGCAGATACCCAGCTCCCGGGCCGCACGGGCCAGGCAGGCGTGGGCATTATAGCTGATGGAGCCATAGCTCATGGCGGAGAACATCACCGGCATGGACAGCTCGATCTGCGGGGGCAGGTGGCAGACCAGCTCCCCGTTTTCATCCCGGCGTATGCCATCGGGCTTTCTGCCTAAAAATACCCTTGTCTCCATGGGCTCCCGCAGGGGGTCTACCGGTGGGTTGGTCACCTGGGAGGCATTGACCAGAATCCTGTCCCAATAAACCGGGTAGCGCTGGGGATTTCCCATGGAGGACAGCAGCACGCCGCCGCTGCCCGCCTGCTTATAGATCTCCTGGATGGTGTCCGGCGACCAGTTGGCATTTTCCCGGAAGGCGCAGTCGCTTTTCCGGATCTTCAATGCATGGGTGGGGCAAAAGCAAACACAGCGCTGACAATCCACACAGCGGCTCTCGTCAGCAAGCATACATTTCTTTTCCTTGTCGAAGCGATGTACCCCGTTGGCGCACTGCTTTTCGCACAGGCGGCAGCTTATGCACCGGACCGGGTCGCGGACAACCTCAAATTGCGGATAAATATAGTCGATACCCATTAAAATCTCCCCTCCTTTACCCGGACGATCACCGGTTCTCCCCCGGCGGGCGCATAGATGTTTTCCACATTGGGCTCCATAGCTCGCATGGCTGCCTCCTCGCTGGCGATGAACACCTTGTCATCCTTTTCGCCCACCACCATGCTGCGCAGCTTCAGCCGGTCGTTGAGGGCCATGAGTCCGCCCTCAAAGCCCAGCACAATGGAAAACGGCCCTGTTATAAGCAGGCTGGAGAATACCTTGCGGAGATACCGCAGCTTCTCCTGCTCCCGGGGCGGCCGCCTGTCGATGGTGGACCAAAAGGGCGCCGCGATCACCGAAGCCAGCTCCTCCAGGGACAGCTTCTGCTTGCGCAGCAGATAGTCCGCTATGTAGGTAATGACCTCCGTATCCGTCTGCAGAGTACATTTATAACCGAACATCTCCATGAAACGCCGATTGGTATCGTAGGAGGAGATCTCCCCGTTATGCACGATGGAGTAATTCAGCAGGGCAAAGGGGTGGGCGCCGCCCCACCAGCCGGGGGTGTTGGTGGGATAGCGGCCGTGAGCCGTCCAACTATAGGCCTCATATTCCTCCAGGCGGTAGAAATATCCCACGTCCTCCGGGTAGCCCACGGCCTTGAATACACCCATGTTTTTCCCGCAGGAAAACACATATGCGCCTTTTATCCGTGTGTTGATGGCCATTACGGCCCGGGTCACGCACTCCTCCTCGTCGATCTGCATGGACGCCAGGGTGCTGCGCAGGGGCGAAACAAAGAATCGCCAGATCAGCGGCTCGTTGGTGATGGCCGGGGTGGTGCGGATGGGGATGCGCTCTAAGTGAACGATCTCCATGGTCTCCCGCAAAAATGCCTCGCAGCTCTTGCGGGCGGCCCGGTCCTCCAGGAACATGTGCAGGGCGAAGAAGTCCTTGTACTCCGGGTAGATCCCGTAGGCCGCGAAGCCGCCCCCCAGGCCGTTGGAGCGGTCGTGCATGGGCTTCATGCTCTCTATGATTTTTTCTCCCGACATGCGCTGACCTTCTCTTGAGATGACCGCGGAAATAGCGCAGCCCGACGGGATCCGTATCTGACCTTCCAGTTTGCTCATATTACCAACTCCTAAATAAAGAAAAAACGACAGCATTTTGCAAGAGAGCTTTTCATCCCTTGCAGAACACCGTCGTTCAGACGTAGTATATACCTATTTTTTGCACTTTTCAATCTGTCATATTGCAAAAATTTGATTTGTGATTTATTTGACGATTCGGCGATTTGCGCAAAAATACAAAAAATGCGTTTTTTGTGATTGACATTTGAAAACGTCGGGTGTATATTCGGCCATGTGATGAGACACCGGCGTCTCGGAGGGGATATTCCCGTCCGGACGCAGTGTCTCCTTTTTTATTTTCACAGAAAGGAACAAACTGCTATGTCGACTGTACCGGAATACTTTGGAAGCTTGGTTTTTGATACCCGGGTGATGAAGGCCCGTCTCTCCGCAGATGTATACCGCTCTCTGAAGCACACCATCCAAAAGGGCGCAAAGCTCGACCCGTCCGTGGCCAACGCCGTAGCCGCAGCCATGAAGGACTGGGCAGTCGAGAACGGCGCCACCCATTTCACCCACTGGTTCCAGCCCATGACTGGGATCACCGCGGAGAAGCACGACAGCTTCATCTCCCCCGCCCCAGACGGCGGCGTGATTATGGAATTCTCCGGCAAGGAGCTTATCAAGGGCGAGCCGGATGCCTCCTCCTTCCCCTCCGGCGGCCTGCGCGCCACCTTTGAGGCCCGGGGCTACACCGCCTGGGATCCCACCAGCTACGCCTTTATTAAGGGCAAGACCCTGTGCATCCCCACGGCCTTCTGCTCCTACGGCGGGGAGGCTCTGGACAAGAAAACGCCCCTGCTGCGCAGCATGGAGGCGCTGAACACCCAGGCCCTGCGCATCCTGAAGCTGTTCGGCAACGACAGCGTCAGGCGCGTGCTTCCGTCGGCGGGTGCGGAGCAGGAGTATTTTCTCATTGACAAGGCCATGTACGAAAAGCGCCACGACCTGATCTACACCGGCAGGACCCTGTTCGGTGCCAAGCCCCCCAAGGGCCAAGAGCTGGACGACCACTACTTCGGGGCCATCAAGCCCCGAGTGGCGGCCTATATGGAGGAGCTGAACCGGGAGCTGTGGAAGCTTGGCATCCTGGCCAAAACGGAGCATAATGAGGTGGCCCCCGCCCAGCACGAGCTGGCACCCATCTATACCACCACCAACATCGCCACCGATCAGAACCAGCTGACCATGGAGATCATGCAGAAGGTTGCTGCTAAGCATGGCCTGGTGTGTCTGCTCCACGAAAAGCCCTTTGCCGGGGTCAACGGCAGCGGCAAGCACAACAACTGGTCCCTCTCCACCGATACCGGCGTCAACCTGCTCTCTCCCGGCGAGACACCCTATGAAAATGCCCAGTTCCTGCTGTTCTTGGCAGCTGTCATCCAGGCGGTGGATAATTATCAGGGCCTTTTGCGGGCTGCCGTGGCCACCGCCGGCAACGACCACCGTCTCGGCGCCAACGAGGCGCCCCCTGCCGTGGTCTCCGTCTTCCTGGGGGATGAGCTGACGGCCATTTTAGAGGCTATTGAAACGGATACCGCCTACTTCGGCGTGGAGAAGAAGAAGCTGAAGCTGGGTGTCGACGTGCTGCCGCGCTTCTTCCGGGATACCACCGACCGCAACCGCACCTCGCCCTTTGCCTTCACCGGCAATAAATTCGAGTTCCGCATGCTGGGCTCCAGCAATTCCATCGCCTGCGCCAACATCATGCTGAATACCGCCGTGGCCGAGTCCCTGCGGCTGTTTGCAGACGAGCTGGAGGGCGCCGCCGACCTGAGTGCGGCCCTGCACGATCTGATCCAGCGCACCATCAGGGAGCACAAGCGTATCATCTTCAACGGCAACGGCTACGACGATGCCTGGATCGAAGAGGCCACGAAAAACCGCGGCCTGCTGAACCTGCGGACCACCCCGGACGCCATCCCCATGCTGATCCAGAAGGATAACCTGGACATGCTGGTGCGCCACAAGGTCTACACGGAGTCCGAGCTGCGTTCCCGCTATGAGATCCAACTGGAAAACTACTGCAAGACCGTCCGCATTGAGGCACTGGCCATGGTGGATATATCCAGGAAGGAGATCCTGCCGGCCGTGGAGAGCTATGTTTCCAGCCTGGCCTCTGCCGTCGGCGCCAAGAAGGCCATCGACGCGGAGCTTCCCTGGGGCTACGAGAAAAAGCAGCTGCGCAGGTTGGCCTCCCTGGTGGACGCCATTGATGACCGGGTGGATGACCTGGAGGAAAAGCTCATCCGGCTGGATACCCTGTCCGGCTCTATGGAGGAAGCAGCCTTCATTCGGGATGAGATCCTCCCCGGAATGGGCGCTCTGCGCGCCGCCGCCGACGAGGCCGAGACCCAGACCGCCGCCGGCTATTGGCCCTTCCCCACCTACGGCGATCTGCTGTTCGGGGTCAAATAAATACACATTATACAGATAGAAAGGGCATTCGGGCAGAAACACTGCCCGGATGCCTTTTTGCCTGCACGCCCGGAGATCGGATGCCGGTGTAGATTTTTTCCAAATTACAGAGGAAAAAGCCGTGGGTTTTTCTGCCGGTTCGTGTATAATGGGATAGAAAGAAAAATTGAGAGGGGGAGAGGGCTTGGAGCAGGAGATGATCCGGCGGCTGCTGGCGCGGGAGGAGGCAGGAATGGCCGATCTGCTGCTGCACTATGGGCCGCTGATGCGCTACATCATCGCGCCCATTCTGCCGAACCCCCAGGATCGGGAGGATTGCCTCTCCGAGGTGACGCTGCGGGTGTGGGAGAAAATTGAGCAGTATGACCGAAAGCGCGGCAGCTGGAATGCCTGGCTGACGGCTATTACCCGCAACACGGCCCTGAACCACGCCCGGAAAGCCCTGGGCAGCAGCGCAGAGGAGCTGCCGGAGGACACCCCGGCGGCGGGCCATACCCCCGAGGAGGCGGTGCTGCAAAGGGAGCGGCAGGAAGCCGTGCGGGATGCTCTGGAGCGCCTTCCCTACCGGGACCGGATCCTGTTTTACCGAAAATACTATTACATGCAGCCCACGGCGCAGATCGCCGCCGAGTTGGGCATGACAGAGCGGGCCGTGGAAGGGAAGCTTTACCGGCTGAAAAAGCAGCTGCGCAAAATGCTGGGAGGTGAAGGCCATGCGCAATGAGGGTTGGCGCCACGCAAACGACATTGACCTCAGAACCGTTTTCTCCGAGAGCTTTTCCGCCCTGCCGCCGGAGGAGGTGGTGAGAGACGTGACCCCCTGGAAGCGGGCCATGAACCGGGTGCTCATCGGCATGGTGCTGTGTACCATCACTCTGAACTTTTGGTATCTGAATTACATTCTGCCTGCCGTGGGCATAGTGCTGTGGCTGCTGGGCCTGCGGGCCCTGCGGCGGGAAAACGGGTATTTCACCGCTTGCTTTGTGCTGATCCTCCTGCGGTGCGCGTGCTTCTTCCCGACACTGATCCTGAACACATTCGCCTGCCGGGACGATTTCATTCCCGAGCGTGTCACCACCTCTCTGACCCAGGTCTCCGTTGCGGTGCAGCTGCTGGGCCTATTCTGCCTGTGGCTGGGGCTGCGGGCAGTGCAGCAGAAGGCGGGCCTGCCGCCCCGGGTGGGAGGCGTTCTGGCGCTGATGCTGTGGTATGGAGTGGTGTATTTGTTGGTCCTGATACAGTATCCCGGGATGATCCTGCCGCTGATCCTGTTAGTTGCTTTCATTTTCATCCTGCGCAGTATCTGCAAAACTACTAAGTCCCTGAGCGAGGCCGGGTACACCATGCACCCGGCGCCGGTGAAGGTGCCGGACCTGTGGCTGGTGCTGCTATTGGCCGCCGTGCTGGTGCTGGGCTGCGCCGCCGGGTATCTGTTCGGCACCCGGCATCCCATGGACTGGCAGCCGCTGGAGAATACCCAGTCGGCGGAAACGGCGGAGATCCGGGCCCATCTTCTGGACCTGGGCTTCCCGGAGGTTATCCTGAACGACCTGGCAGAGGAGGACCTGGCCGCCTGCGCCGGAGCCCTGCGGGTGGATGTGGAGAGTGAGGTTTACAGCCCCGCCCGGAAGAACGAGAAGCCTTCCCCCAACAAGCGCCTGCGCATCACCGACATAGCCGTGCAGATACCGGGCAAATCAGAAACTTGGGTCATTCTCCACCATTTCCTTTGGGAGAAAGGACCCGAATTTTTCGGCACAGACTGCCTGCAGGTCTGGCCCGCATACCAAAACGATGCCCTTGGCTGGGCCTGGTACGATGGCCCCACCGGGCGGCTGCTTTACGACCGGGACGGTCAGACCTACACCGCCCCCTATTACTTCCTGGGAGAGGCCCGCGCTGCGGACACGGGCTTCCTGTCCCTGGGCACAGCACAGACGGACATTTACGCCGGCTTCTCCCTGCCCCGGGAGGGCGAAAATCGGCGGGGATATCTGACCTATACCATGATCAATGTGGACGATGCGAGCGCCATCGACAGCTATTTCAACTACACCCACCAGCACACCTGGTACCAGTATCCCGCCACCACAGCCCTGCAAGCGCAGATGGCCTCACGCTCCTCCAACTTCCTGGGCCCCTTTGCAAGAGAGTATACCATGCTGCTCTTTTCCCCATCATCGGAGCATTTGCAGCAGTGGGATTGAGAAAATTTATAAGAAAAAGCCAAGCCTGGGGGCTTGGCTTTTTTCTTAGCTTCGGGCCGGGCGCAGGGACAGCGGGCTTGACATCCGCTCCGTTTTCCCCTACAATACAGACAAGCTCCTGACGCCAAAAGTCCTTCTTGCGGCGGAAGATGCGCCATAGAGAGAATTGCCCGCCTCCGGCGGGTCTTGTGGCCGTGTCGCAGAGCGATGCGGCTTTTTTGCCGCGAAAATCCATCCGGGAGGTATCACATGGAAACAAGAGTCGCCCTTATCGGCATCATTGTGGAGAAGGAAGCATCGGTGGCCCAGCTGAACGAGCTGCTGCACCAGTACGGCCGCTACATCATCGGCCGCATGGGCCTGCCCTACCGGGAAAAGGGCGTGAACATCATCTCCGTGGTGCTGGACGCGCCCCAGGACGCTATCTCCGCCCTCAGCGGCAAGATCGGCCGGCTGGAGGGAGTCAGCGCCAAGACCCAGTATTCCCATGTCATCACCCCCGCAGAAAACTGAAACAAAGGAAAGGAGTCCCACTATGAAAAAGATCACTTCCCTGCTCCTGGCCCTGGTCATGGCACTGAGCCTGGCCGCCTGCGCCGTGCAGCCCCGCCAGGAGAACTATCAATCTGTGAACATACGCTTAGGCGGCCTGAAGGGCCCCACTTCTATGGGCATGGCCAAGCTGCTGGATGACGCCGAAAACGGCCTCACCGCCAACACCTATGAGTTCACCATGGCCGCCTCCGCCAACGAGCTGACCCCGAAGCTCATCCAGGGCGAGCTGGACATCCTGGCCGTGCCCGCCAATGTGGGGGCCATTCTCTATAACCAGACCCAGGGCCAGATGCAGCTCATCGCCGCCAGCACCCTGGGCGTGCTGTATATCGTGGAAAAGGACGGCGAGACCGTGACGGACGTGAAGTCCCTGGCCGGGAAGACCATCTACGCCACCGGCAAGGGCGCCACTCCGGAGTATGCCCTAACCTATCTCCTGGCCCAAAACGGCCTGACCCTGGGCGAGGACGTGGCCGTAGAGTGGAAGAGTGAGCCCACGGAGATCGTAGCGCTGATGAGCCAGGGGGCTTGCAGCGTGGCCATGCTGCCCCAGCCCTTTGTCACCGTGGCCCAAAGCCAGGTGGAGGGGCTGCGGGTGGCCCTGGACCTGTCCTCCGAGTGGGACAAGCTGGGCGTGGACAGCCGCCTGGTCACAGCGGGCCTGCTGGTGCGCAAGGCCTTTGCCGACGAGCATCCCGAGGCCGTGGCTAAGTTCCTGGAGGAGTATGCCGCCAGCACAGACTACGCCAATACCCACGCCGCCGAGGCCGCCGTCCTGGTGGAAAACCTGGGCATTGTGAAAGCCGCCGTGGCGGAGAAGGCCCTGCCCGGGTGCAACCTGGTGTGCATCACCGGCGCGGAGATGAAAACCGCAGTGAGCGGGTACCTCCAGACCCTGTATGACCTGAAGCCCGAGGCCGTAGGCGGCGCTATGCCCACGGACGGCTTCTACTGGCTGGGCGCATGACCCGGACGCGCCTGCAAAAGTTATTCGCCGCCGTGCTGGCCCTAACGGTATGGCAGGGGGCGGCCATGCTGGTCCACTCCCCTATCCTGCTGCCCTCGCCTGTCCGGGTGGCGGCGCGGCTGGCCGTTCTAATGCCCACGGCGGACTTTTGGCGCGTCATCGGCTTCAGTCTGCTGCGCATTGCAGGGGGCTTCCTGCTGGCGCTGATAGCAGCCACGGCGCTGGCCTTCCTGGCAGGCCGCTTCTCCCTGCTGGAAATTCTCCTGCGGCCCTATGTGCTGGCCATCAAGTCCGTGCCGGTGGCGTCGTTTATCATTCTGGCGCTGATATGGCTGCGAGCCTCGCAGCTCTCGCTGTTTATCTCGTTTCTCATGGTGTTCCCGGTGCTTTACACCAATGTGCTGGCGGGCATCCGCAGTGCGGACGGACAGCTTTTGGAGATGGCCCGGGTGTTTCGGGTCCCCTGGGTGCGGCGGGTGCGGATGATCTATCTGCCGGCGGTGGAGCCGTTTTTGCTGGCGGGCAGTGCCACGGCCCTGGGCATGAGCTGGAAGGCCGGGGTGGCAGCGGAAGTCATCGGCGTGGTGGGCGGCTCCCTGGGCGAGCGGCTTTACGACGCAAAAATCTATCTGATGACCGCAGACCTGCTGGCCTGGACGGTGGTCATCGTGGCTCTCAGCGCCGGGTTTGAAAAATTGATCCTGTGTCTGCTGGGTTGGGCCTTTCGCCGGATAGGAGGTGCGCGGGCATGAGAATCGAGCATCTGTGCAAGGCCTTTGACGGGAAGCCCATTTTGGACGACGTGACCTTGACCCTCCCGGACGGGGCGGTGGTCTGCCTCATGGCTCCCTCGGGCCGGGGAAAAACCACCCTCCTGCGGTGCATCGCCGGGCTGGAAAAACCCGAGGGCGGGCAGATCACGGGTCTCCCGGAGCGGATGGGCTATGTGTTCCAGGAAGATCGGCTGTGCGACGGGTTTTCCGCCGTGGATAATATTCGCCTGGTCACAGGCAGGGCCCTAAGCGAAAGCGAAATTCGCCGCCACCTGGAAGAGCTGGGTCTGGCGGGCAGCCTGGGCCAGCCGGTGCAGGAGCTTTCCGGCGGAATGCGGCGGCGGGTAGCCATCGCCCGCGCCGTGTGCTGCGGCGGCGGGCTTCTGCTGCTGGACGAGCCCTTCAAGGGCCTGGATGACGCAGCCCGGCAGCAAGCAGCAGCGTATATCCTCCGCCACCGCAACGGTGCCGCCGTATTGTGCGTGACCCACGACCAGGCGGACGCCGCCGCCCTGGGCGGCGCGGAGATCGTGACATTTTGATTTGTTTTTTGTAAATAGCAGAGAGGGAGCGCTCCGGCAGGGCGCTCCCTCATTTTCGTTTTTGTGTGGGATATTGGGGACGGGGGTCACGGATTGCCACGGGCGCGAAGCGCCCTCGCAATGACACATTTTTTGCATGGGGTACGCTGCGCTTTCCTTTGGCGTGTAGGGGCGGGGCCCTGCCCCGCCGCAACTATTGTTACGCATCCGTAGGGGGCGGCGTCCCCGATGTCCCGCCGGCCATCTGACGGGTGTGTAAAATGAATGGGGTGGGGTAAAACCCCCCACCCCATAACAAATTGTTTTACTATCTTACTCCAGCGGCTCGCCCAAGGCCTCCAGACGCTCCACGATCTCGTCGGCCAGGTCCTCCAGGGCTTCGTGCTCCTCGGCCCAGTCTACGAATTCCTCGCTGGTCTCGTCCTGGGGCTCATCCTCATCCAGGGCCTCCAGCTCGTCGCGGACATCCGCTAAATACGCCCGAAGCTCCGCCGCGTCCATGGTGGCCGGGTCACGGTACAGATCCATTTCCATCTCCTCCTTGCGTTTTCTTTGCCAAGATTGTGCCATATCCGCGCCGGAAATGCAAGCCCGGTGTACCAAAAAAGGAGCCTATCCAAACGGAAAGGCTCCCTTCTGTTTTACTTCTTCAGGCGCTTGTCGCTGTGGATGGCCAGCTTTGTGCCAATGGTCTGCAGCACCTGCACCAGCAGCACCAGCAGGATCACGGCTACCAGCATCACCAGGTACTTATAGCGGTAGTAGCCGTAGTCGATGGCGATCTTGCCCAGGCCGCCGCCGCCGATGATGCCGCTCATGGCCGAGTAGCCCAAAATGGTGGTCAGGGCGATGGTCACATTCTGCAGCAGGCTGGGGACGCTCTCGGGGATCATCACCCGGCAGATGATCTGCCCGGGGGTGGCGCCCATGCTCTGGGCCGCCTCAATGATATTGGGATCTACCTCCCGGAGGCTGCCCTCCACCAGGCGGGCAATGAACGGGAAGGCCGCCACCACCAGAGGCACGATGGTCGCCGCGGTGCCCACGGTGGTGCCGATGATGAGCCGGGACAGGGGGAATACCATGATCATCAGGATCAAAAACGGTATGGATCGCAGGAGGTTAATAAGCACGTTCAGCGCATGCATCACGCCCTTGGGCAGGGGCAGTACGCCGCCCTTTTCGCCCACCACAAGCAGCACGCCCAGCGGCAGGCCAATGACCGTGGCTAAGACGGTGGAAAGCAATGTCACATAGAAGGTCTCCCAAATGGCAAAGGGGATCTGGGGCAATACCGATTGCAGATCCGCCAGGGATTCCGCAGAAAACAGGTCACTGTACATTGTGCTCCACCTCCTCTACCTGAATATTGGGATATGCCTTAATAAAGTCCACGGCCCGGTCAAACTGGGCGCTGGGGATACCCAGGAGCATGCTGCCGTAGACCTCCCGGGACAGCTGCTGGGTGCTGGCGGAAATGACATTGCAGTAGATGCTCTCCTCCGCCGCCAACCGGGCCACCAGGGGAATACCGGTGGTCTGGCTGTCCCGGAAAATGAGCCGCACGCGGCGCTCCGAGGCGGGATCGGACACCAGGGCGTCGGCCCCGCTGGGGAACACCAGCCGCCGGCCGGCGGCGGACTTGGGGGCGGCAAACACCGCCGACACCAGGCCCTCCTCGGCCACCTCACCGCCGTCCAGGATGGCGACCTTGTCGCAAATTTCCTTCACCACGCTCATCTGGTGGGTGATGATGACCACGGTGATGCCCAGCTCCCGGTTCAGCTCCCGGATCAGCTGGAGGATCTGGTGGGTGGTGTTGGGGTCCAGGGCGCTGGTGGCCTCGTCGCACAGCAGCACCTTGGGGTCAGTGGCAAGAGCCCGGGCAATGGCCACCCGCTGCTGCTGGCCGCCGGAGAGCTGCGCCGGGTAGGCATTGGCCTTGTCCGGCAGGCCCACCAGCTCCAGCAGTTCATGGGCCCGCTTTTCGGCCTCGGCCTTCTTCATGCCGCCCAGCTCCATGGGGAAGCACACGTTGCGCAGGCAGGTGCGCTGCATCAGCAGGTTAAAGTGCTGGAAGATCATGGTGATCTCCCCCCGGGCTTGGCGCAGCTCCTTGGGGGACATCTTCTCCAGCTCCTGCCCGTCGACCCATATCTCGCCCGATGTAGGCCGCTCCAGCAGGTTGATGCACCGCACCAGGGTACTCTTGCCGGCGCCGCTCATGCCGATGATACCGTATATTTCGCCTTTTTCTATTGTGAGGGAAACATCCTTCAGCGCTTCCACTTCTCCCCCACCGGAGTCAAATGTTTTACATATGTGTTTAAGCTCGATCATGTCTGTTTCCCTCGTTTCTAAATTACTTCGTCAGCGCGTCCAGGCTGGTCTGCTTGCCGCCGTAGAGGCCCATGGGCTCCACATGGATGGTGGCGATGGACACGATGTGCGTACCCTTATTGGCGTTGAAGTCATCCAGGTAGGGCTGGTGCTGGAAGTAGTTGGCGTCCGCGATACCTTCCTCGACCACATTGTTGGGCACGACATAGTCATCGTAGGTCTTGATGTCCAGGGTGATGCCCTTGGCGGCCAGGATGGTCTTGGCGACCTCCAGGATCTCGGCGTGGGGGGTGGGAGAGGCGGCGATGGTGATGGTGGTGCCGTTCAGGGCAGCGTAGTCAACGGAGGAATCATAGCCATCGGTGGGGTTGGTGACGGTGCTGACCACGGAGCCGGCGTACTTCTCGTTGATGAAATCAGCCACCTGCTGGCTCTCCAGGGCGGCCTTCAGGGCCAGGATCTTGGGCTCATTTTCATTGCCTTCCTTGACGCAGAGGATGTTGCCATAGGCGGAGGAGGAGCCCTCAATGGCCAGGGCATCCTTCAAGGGATTCAGGCCAGCATTGATGGCGTAGTTGGAGTTGATGACAGCGTAGTCCACATCCTGCAGCACGTTGGGGATCTGGGCGGCCTCGACCTCCTTGATCGTCACGTTGTAGGGATTTTCCGCGATGTCGTTCTTGGTGGCAGTGATGCCGGCGCCATCCTTCAGCTTAATGATGCCCTGCTGCTCCAGCAGGAGAAGGGCGCGGGCCTCGTTGGTGGTGTCGTTGGGGACGGCGATCTCAATGACGTTCTTCTTGCCGCAGCCGGTAAGGGCCAGGGCCAGGGTCAGCACAAGGGCCAGGACCAGGGCGGTGAGCTTGGTAGTCTTTTTCATGGTTTTGTTCTCCTTTTTATTTAAAATGAATTGAATTGGTTGAAAGTCTTTTCGGTTGCGTCTTAATTTACCTGTTCGTGCCCGGAGGACACATTCGCCAGCCGGTGGTGTAAAGACGGTAGAGTTTTTTCATGAGGTCATCCTCCTTGTAAAAATAAAACAGCGGGAAGCCAAATGACTTCCCGCTGTGATAAGCGAACCGCGCGGCTTCAGGAAAACCGCTCAGGCATTTTGGGAAAGCAGATGGCTGTTATGGGCGCAGGAAAACATGCACATGCACATGGGCATGCACATCTCCATCATCATGCTGCTGCTCAAAAACCGCTTCATGCTGCTTTCTCCTTTCCTTTGTTTTCTGATGTGGGCATAGTACACCCAAGGCAGGCATCTGTCAACCGCCTTTTTGCTTTTTTGTCGATATTTCTAAAAAAAGAAAAATTACGGTCCGGTATTTTGTGTGTTGGTCGAGGTTTTTTCCGCCTTTTTGGGGCGGACACAGAAAAAACCATGGCAATTCCCCTCATTCTATGGTATACTTATTATATCTATAATGGTTTTTGAAAGGTCGAGGTATGGCCATGGATAGACAATTTCCCCGCCTGGTGATCCGGCGGGACAAGCTTCGCAACAATTTCACCCAGATCATTTCCCGCTGCAGGGCCTGCGGCGTCAGCGTGGCCGGTGTGGTCAAGGGTGCCAACGGTCTGCCGGAGATCGCCCGGCTCTATAAGGAGTGCGGCGCGGCGCAGCTGGCTACCAGCCGTTTGGAGCAGATCGAGCTTTGGCGCAGAGAGGGCATCGACGGGCCCTTCCTGCTGCTGCGTGTGCCGGGCATGAGCGAATTGGATAGCCTGCCGCGCCTGGCGGATTATTCGCTGCAAAGTGATGTTTCCACCCTGGATGCTCTGGAGGATGCCTGTGCCCGCCAGGGCCTCACTCACAAGGTCATCCTCATGGCAGATCTCGGCGATCTGCGGGAGGGTTTTTGGGACAAGGCGGAAATGATCCGTGCCTGCTGCCATGTGGAGCGGGAGCTGCCCCACCTGATCCTGGCTGGTGTGGGGGTAAACCTGGGCTGTTATGGCTCCATTGTCCCCACCCCCGCCAATCTGGGACAGCTGGTGGAAATCGCCCGGGCCGTGGAGGAGCAGATCGGCCGTAAACTGGAGATCGTCTCCGGCGGAGCCACCAGCAGCTACCCGCTGGTGCATAGAGGTGCCATGCCGGCGGGCATCAATCACCTGCGTATCGGCGAGGCGGCGCTGCTGGCCAAGGATCTGCAGGTGGACTGGGGCATCGACGACATGGACTACCTGCAGCGCGGCACCATGTACCTGGAGGGCGAAATTGTCGAGCTGCGAAAAAAGCCCACCTACCCTGTGGGCGAGACCATGATCGATGCCTTCGGTCGCCGCCCCATCTATGTGGACCGGGGCACACGGCTGCGGGGCCTGGTGGCCTTCGGCCGGGCGGATGTGGGCCAGGTAGAGAGTCTTATATGCCGAGAGCCGGGTATGTCGGTCATCGGCGGCTCCTCGGACCACTGCATTCTGGATGTGGAGGACTGTCCCCGTCCCCTGCAGGTGGGGGATGTGGTGTCCTTCGACCTGAGCTACAGCCACATGCTCTATGCTACCAGCCGGGACGATGTGGCCGTGGTTTACGCCGACGCTTGACGGTATTGCCGTTCCGCATATAGGTTTCTATCAAATATTTTTTAGGAGGAAATTCCATTGAACGAAAGCAGTATTTCCATTTTTATTGTGCAGGCATTTTTGGCTCTGTTCACCTTCTTTGTGGCGGCGCCCTGTGTACTCAATGCCATCTCCACCTTCACCGTGCAGGCGCGGCTGGCCAAGGCCATGGTCGATGAGGGCGTTATCACGGAGGCGGACCGACGTCTGCTCCAGCCGAAAAAGCAGATCGCCGGCGTGGTCATCTCGGTGATTCTGGTGGGCGCACTGATAGCCGTTGCCGCCCGGACAGCCCCCTACGGCTATTTCAGCTGCGGCATCGCGGCCATCGCAGGTGCTCTGAAGTATCGGCACATTCTGGAGTTTAACAGCCTCACCGTTTCCCGCTTTAAGAACACCTATCAGAGTGTCATGAACACCAGCAAGTACGATCAATACGTGAAAAAAATGTTCTGATCTCAAACCGCAGAGGTCGGCGCGCATATGCGCGCCGACCTTTTTTGCATAATTATGGTAAACGATATTCTCCGCCGCATCCCGGCCCACGGCATCTAAAATCTATCCTGCCGGGGCTGCATTCCCCACATTCTCTGCCATAAGCTGCCGCAGACGCCGCCCACAGCAAGGCATAGCAAAGGTACAGCAAGACCAGACCGGTAGCATTCCTTGCAGATACGCGGCAGTCCATGTCGCGGACGGACCGCAGCAACAGTGCATCCCCCTGCAAAGAAAGAGACGCCCGCGGGCGTCCCTTTCTTTGCTTATACGTATTGGATATGTAGATAAGTTATCTCTTACTTGGCAGCATGCAGGGCCTTGTTGGCCTCAGCCATCTCAGCGAAGATACCAGCGTGCTTCTTGGCAACAACGCTCTTAATGACCAGCAGAGTAGCAACCATCAGGACCACAGCAATGATCATGCAGATAACCACATTCTGCAGCAGGCCGGCAATGAGGAAGCTGACGAAGGAAACGGCAGCCACGGTCACGCCGTAGGGCAGCTGGGTGGACACATGGTTCAGGTGGAAGCAGTGAGCACCGGCAGAAGCCATGATGGTAGTATCGGAGATGGGGGACAGGTGGTCGCCGCACACGCCGCCGGCGCAGGAAGCAGCCAGGCCGATGGACAGCAGGGTGATCTGGGAATCCCAGTCAAACACAGCGCAGACCAGCGGGACCATGATGCCGATGGTGCCCCAGGAGGTACCGGTGGCGAAGCCGATGAAGCAGGCCACGATGAAGATAACGCAGGGCAGGAACTTGGCAAGGGCGCCGGTGCCGGCCATAACGCTTCTCACGAACTCACCCACCTGCAGACCATCATCGCGGCACAGGCCGCACAGGGTCCAGGCGAAGCAGAGGATCAGAATGGGGGAGATCATCTGAATGAAGCCGTTGGGGATGGACTCCATGGACTTCTCAAACTTAATGAGGCCGCGCAGCCAGTAATAAATGAAGGTGAATACCAGAGCCACGATGGAGCCCAGGCACAGACCGTTACCGGCAGTAGCGTCGGAGAAGGACATGATGAAGTTGCCGCAGTTATCGCTCTCGGCATCCCACATACCGCCGGTCCAGATCAGGCCGACGATGCACAGGGCGATCAGAACGATGACGGGGAGCAGCAGGTCCAGGATGGAGGAGTGCTTGGCGCCTTCCTCATAGTCATCCGCACCGGCGAAGGGACGCTCGGGAGTGGTGAACAGATCGTTCTTGACCTGGGCATTGTACTCATGCTTCAGCATGGGGCCGTAGTCAATGTTCAGCAGAGAGGTAACGATGACCATCACCAGGGTCAGGATGCAGTAATAGTTCCAGGGGATCTGGCTCAGGAACATGCTGATACGGGAGCCGGGGAAGCCGTCGGGCACATAGGAGGCAACGGCGGCAGCCCAGGAGGACACGGGAGCCAGCATACACACAGGAGCGGCGGTAGCATCGATGATGTAGGCCAGCTTCGCCCGGGAGATGTGGTGGCTCTCGGTGACGGGACGCATCACGGCGCCCACGGTCAGGCAGTTGAAATAGTCGTCGATGAAGATCAGCACGCCCAGGAGCATGGTCATCAGCTGAGCGCCGGAGCGGGTCTTAACGGACTTGGAAGCCCAGCGGCCGAAAGCAGCGGAGCCGCCGGCCTTGTTCATCAGGTCCACCATGATGCCCAGGATGACCAGGAAGATCAGGATGGAGATGTCGATGGCGTTGATCATGCCAACACCCTCGCCAGCGCCGATGAAGTTCACAACGGTCTGCCAGGGGCTGAAGTCAGCCAACAGCAGTGCGCCCACCAGGCAGCCCAAAAACAGGGAAGAATACACTTCCTTGCTGATGAGTGCCAAAGCAATGGCGACCACAGGGGGGAACAGGGCCCAACCGGTGGCCACAAAGCCGGAACCGCCGCTAGTCACCTTAGCGATGATCAGAGCGACAATCACGACCGCCAGCGCAATAAAATACGCTATCTTGGTACTTTTCTTTTCCATAATGAGTGATTTACCTCCTCAAGTTTTGGTGCTTTCATCCTAACCCGAATCGATCAACTTGTCAACATTTCGTTTCCGCCTTTTGCCCTCAATTTTGAACAAATTATGAATCCTCTTTTTGCTTAATTTGACAAAAAACTGTCATTTTTATGCCTTTTTTGCAGCATTTGCAGTTGTTTTAACGTGTTCTTTATGCTTAATCCTGCCGCTTTTTTGTGTTCCTTAACGGCAATTAAACGGGCAATTTTTTCTTTAAAAGAAAAATATAGGGTTTCCTTCGCTGCGGAAATTATTCATATTTCGTTTATCAAGTTTCTTTGTCGTATCAAGAACTCATAAAGCAGTATGAAAAAGAGACGCCCGAGGGCGTCTCTTTTTATTGTAATAATGTAGACAGTCTATATCTTACTTGTTGGCATACAGGGCCTTGTTGGCCTCAGCCATTTCCTTGAAGATACCGGCGTGCTTCTTGGCAACGATAGCCTTGATGACCAGCAGGGTAGCGATCATCAGAACCACGGCAATGATCATGCAGATCACAACGTTCTGCAGCAGACCGGCGATAAGGAAGCTGACGAAGGAAACGGCAGCCACGGTCACGCCGTAGGGAATCTGGGTGGACACATGGTTCAGGTGGAAGCAGTGTGCACCGGCAGAAGCCATGATGGTGGTATCGGAGATGGGGGACAGGTGGTCGCCGCACA
>CAVKFX010000064.1:0-12491 GCA_963655625.1 uncultured Eubacteriales bacterium
CTCGGTAAAAGCATAGGCAGAATGGGCGGCGGCGGTGTTGCCGTCCATGACCACATAGTTTTTCTTGCTCATGACGTTTTCCTTTCTGTTACAGGCTCTCGACGAATTCCTTCATGCGCCGCAGGCCCTCGCGGATATTGTCCTCGCTGGTGGCATAGGCCAGGCGGACGAAGCCCTCGCCGCCATCACCGAAGCCGGTGCCGGGGACGACCACCACATGCTTCTCCTTCAGCAGCCGCATGGCAAACTCCCGGGAAGGGATGCCCAGCTTGGAGATGTTGGGGAAGGCGTAAAACGCGCCCTTGGGCATCAGGCAGCTGACACCCTTCATATCGTTGAGGCCCTCCACGATGATCTCACGGCGGCGGCGATACTGACGCTTCATCTCCTCCACGCACTCCTGGCTGCCGTTCAGCGCGGCCACGCCGCCCCACTGCATGCCCTCGTTCACGGAGGACAGCACGTTTTCCAGCAGCTTGGTCATCACCACGATGACCTCCTCCGGCGCCACCGCCCAGGCCAGGCGCATGCCGGTCATGGCGTAGGTCTTGGAGAAGCCGTCCACCACCACGGTGCGCTCCTTCATGCCGGGGAAGCCGGCGATGCTGGTGTAGGGCTCATCGTCCCACAGCAGCTCACGGTAGATCTCATCGGTGAGGATGTACAGGTCGTTTGCCTTGGCAAAGTCGGCGATCTGGCGCAGGTTGTCGGCGCTGGCCACGCCGCCGGTGGGGTTGGACGGGGAGTTCAGCAGGATCATCTTGGTCTTGGGCGTAAGGGCTGCCTGCAGATCGGCCACATCGTACATGAAGCCGTTTTCCTCCTTCAGGCGGATGGGCACGGGCACCGCGCCCACCTGCATCATCAGGCCCACATAGTTGGCCCAGCCCGGATCCGGCACCAGGACCTCGTCGCCGATGTCCAGCATGGCGGTGCAGGCTATGTTCAGCATGCTGATGGCGCCGGCGCCGATGAGGACCTCGCTGGGCTTATAGTCCAGGCCCCGTCTCTTATAAAGATCAGACACCGCCTGCCGCAGAGCCGGGATGCCTGCGTTGGGGGTATAGTGCGTCTCGCCCCGCTGCAGGGAAGCCACCGTTGCGTCGATGACATGCTGGGGGGCGGTGAAATCCGGCTCGCCCAGGGCGAAACTGATGACATTATCCAGCCCCGTCTGCAGGGCGAACATCTCGCGGATGACGGAGTGGGGCGTTTTCTGACTCTTATTGGAAATGAATGACATAGCGATCTCTATCCTTTCTATTTCGGTTTTACCGGGGGAGTTGCTCGCAGATGGGCGCGACACCACACGGAGCCTTGGTCACCCGGTCGCGCCGCATGGCAGCAGTGCCTCATGCAGATTCCGGTGCGGCAGCGTGTGGTGTCGCTTCTATTGTGAGGGGGTAAGTATCAGGCGTTGAACTTTTCCTTGTCCAGGATGCCCAGGCGGTTGGCAATGCACACCATGCCGCAGCAGTCGCCGGTGACGTTCAGGGTGGTGGAGGCAACATCCAGCAGGACATAGACGCCGGCCACCATCGCGGTGACTTCCTCATTGGGCAGGCCCATGGTAGCCAGGCAGATGGAGCACATCACGATGCCGCCGCCGGGAACGCCGGCTGCACCGGCGGAGCAGACCACGCACATGACGACCATGAAGATGATCTGCCACACGCTGAAGTGTACGCCGAAGGCGTGTGCCGCGAAGAGGGTGTAAACGGTGTACTCAATGGCAGCGCCGTCCATGTTGATGGTAGCGGCGGGAGCGGCGCACAGGTTCACCACGTCGTCAGGCACGCCGTTCTTTTCCTTGGAGACCTCCATAGTCACAGGCAGGGTAGCCGCGCTGGACTGGGTGGAGAAAGCCATGAGGATGACGGAAACGATGTTCTTGAAGAACTTGAGGGGGTTGACGCGGCCATACAGGCGGAGCAGCAGGGGCAGGAACACCAGCATGTGCACCAGGGAGCCGCCCCACATGGTCAGCACCAAGCCGAAGATCTCCTTCAGGTTCTGGACGCCGGTGGTGCCCACCAGGTTGGCGATCAGGCAGAACACGCCGTAGGGAGCCACCGTCATGATGACCTCGACCATTCTCTGCATGATGATGTTGCAGCCTTCCACCACCATGGCCACCAGATCCACAGCGTTGCTGTTCTTGCGCATCTGGGTGATCATGATACCGAAGAAGATAGCGAAAACGATGATCTGGACCAGGGTGCCGTTGGAGAGAGCGGCGAATACGTTATCGGGGACCCACTCCACAACACTCTCCACCATGTTGACCTGCTGGACGCTTTCGTCCACAGTCTCCTGCAGGACCAGGCCCTTGCCTGCGCCGCTGATGGTGATGGCCAGGCAGCCCAGCACACCGGCGATAGCGGAGCTGAGGAAGGTATACAGCAGGAACTGGCCGCCGATTTTCTTCAGCTTGACAATGTCAGCCACGTTGGCGATACCGGCGATGATGCTGAACAGCACCAGGGGATACACGCACATTTTCAGCAGCCGGATAAACAGTGTGCCGATAAAGGCTACATACGAGGCCTTCTCCTTAAAGATCAGGCCGGCGACCACGCCAAGCACCAGGGCAATGGCCAGCTTTACGGGGATACTAAGCTTTTTCTTCTTAGCTTTTGCTTCACTCATAACAGGTCCTCCTCTTTGTGTTATTTTTCTCACTCATCTTTAATTCCACAATGTGAAATTCATTATCGCACTGTGAAATCTTGTCTATATTATTACCACATGACAGGAAAATGTCAATCCTGTAATTTTAACAAAAAATTATGAGTTTCATATTGCAAAACGCCAAAAAATAGGGTATGATATGTATATATTTTCATAATGTGGAAAGGCTTACACATGAAGGACAATACTAACTCCGTCCAATCCATTGACCGGGTATTGGATATTTTAGAGACGCTTTCCGCCGCGCCCCAGGGGCTTGCCCTGTCGGAACTGGCGGCAGCCACCTCCCTGCACGCCAGCACCGCCCACCGGCTGCTGGCCTCCCTGGTGGGGCGAGGCTATGCGCGCAAGGACCCGGAGAGCGGAAAATACCGCCTGACCCTGCGGCTGTATGAGATCGCGCGTCGGGTGTCCTCCGTCCTGGACCTGTTCTCCGCCTCCAAGCCCATGCTGGAGGCGCTGTCTAACGAGGTGGATGAGATCATCCACCTGGTGGAGCGGGACGGGAACGAGGTGGTCTACCTGTATAAGTTTGAGCCGTTCTCCCGGCCCATCAACATCACCTCCTCCGTGGGCCTGCACAACCCCATGTACTGCACCGGTGTGGGAAAAAGCATCATGGCCTACCTGCCCGAAAAGGACGTGCGCGCCATTTGGGACCAGACGGAGGTGATCCGTTTCACGCCCAAGACCATTGTCACCTGGGAGGGCCTGCAGGCCGACCTGGCCTGCATCCGTCGGCGTGGCTACGCCATCGACGAGGAGGAGCACGACCTGGGTGTGCGGTGCATTGCAGCTCCCGTTTACAGCTGGAACGGTACGCCCGTAGGCGCTATGAGCATTTCCGGTCCGACCACCCGGATGACCGACAGCGCCATTGAGAGCTTTGCCCCCAAGCTGCTGCACGCTGCCGGGGAGATCAGCGAATCCATGGGTTGGCGACCCTGAAAAGCAGCACATCAGAAACAAACAGCCCGGGGCGCTTTCCTTACGGAAAGCGCCCCGGGCTGATCTATTTTCGCGTTACAGGAACTTATCCAGCTCGCGTTCGGCTTTTTCCATTTTCCTGACCTGGGGATCTCGGTAGAGGCTGCCCCGGGCCATGACCAGGCGGATGTGGCGGAGGGCCTTCAGGTCCTCCAGGGGATTTTCCTTCGTGACGATGAGGTCCGCGCACTTGCCCGGCTCCAGAGAGCCGGTCTCCTGTCCCAGGCCCACCAGCCGGGCGTTGCCCAGGGTGGCCGTGTGGAGAGCGAAGGCGTTGGACACATCGCAGAATTTATGGAAGTAATATACCTCCCGCCACATGTCATAGTGGGTGATGTAGGGGCAGCCGGTGTCGGTGCCCAGGCCCACGGGGATGCCGTTTTCCAGGCACGCCCTGGCGCAGGCGATGATGCCGTCCATGACGATGCGGCCGTTGTACTGCTCTGTCTCCGACGCGCCGGTGACGCTGCGGTCGAACATAGCATAGGGCAGGGCCGGGGAAATGGTGGCGACCTGGCAGGCTTTCCGCTCCTTGAACAGGCGGAGAATTTCCTCATCGGGCCGGGCGCCGTGCTCAATGGTGTCCACCCCGCCCTTTAGGGCCACCCGGACCCCCTGGGGGCTCTCCACATGGGCGGCCACGGGCAGGCCCAGGGCGTGGGCCTGGTCGCAGGCGGCCTTCACCAGCTCCGGGGGCATTTTCAGCTCCCCGGGCTCGCCCTTGCACTTGGCATCCAGCACGCCGCCGGTGATCATCAGCTTAATTAGATCGGGCTTATCCTCTGCGATTTTTCGCACCAGGGCCGCCGCCTCCTCCGGAGAGGTGGCCTCGTAGGCCAGGGACCCGGCCATGTGGCCCCCGGGCACGGACACCGCCATGTTGCCCGCCAAAATGCGGGGGCCCACGGCCTTGCCGGCGAGGATCTGATCCCGCAGGCGGGAATCCACCGCCTGGATGCCGCCCACGGAGCGCAGGGTGGTGACGCCGGAGAGCAGCTCCGTCCTGGCATAGCCCGCGCAGACCCGGAATGTCACGGCCCGAAGGAGGGCGTTGCCGGTCAGGAGGCGGACGAGCTTTGCGTTGTCCTTCTGCTTGACGGTGGGCTTTCCCGAGGCGGGCAGGTGGACATGGAGGTTAATAAGCCCCGGCATGACATAGCCGCCGGCCAGGTCGATCCTTTCATAATCCGATCCCTCCGTGCCGGCGGGGACGATGCTCTCGATCCGGTCGCTGTTTACCAGGATGCTCAGGCCCGGACGGGGCTCCATGGCCTCCGTGCCGTCCAGCAGGATGCCGTTTATCAGTGCGTATTTCATAGGATCCGCTCCTTTCTGTTTCATTTTATCGGATGGGTCAGGCGCTGCACGGCCGCCCGGGCGGCGGAGGCTGCGTCGGGGGTGTAAAGATCCGCGTGGATCTCGTCGCAGAAGCTCTGGCTGATGGGCGCGCCGCCCACCATAATGCACACCTTATCCCGGATCCCGGCCTCCCGGGACAGGTCCACCACCCGGCGCATCTGCTGCATGGTGGTGGTCAGCAGGGCCGAGCAGGCGATGATGTCGCAGTGGTACTCCCGGGCCGCCTGGACAAATTCCTCCGGCGGCACGTCGGCCCCCAGGTCATATACCTCAATATTGCTGCCCTCCAGCATGATCTTCACCAGGTTTTTGCCGATGTCGTGCATGTCGCCCCGGACCGTGCCGATGCAGGCCGAGCCGATGGTCTGCCGGGCGCCGTGGGCATCCACCATGTGGGGCTTCAGCAGCTCCGTGGCGGCGGCCATGCATTGGGCCGCCATGAGCATCTCCGGCACAAAGGCCCGGCTGGCGGAAAAGTCCTCCCCCAGCTCGTTCATGCCCCGGATCAATCCGCCGGAGAGGATGGCCTGGGCGTCCATGCCCTGGGAGAGAGCCTGCTCCGTCAGGGCCAGCACCTTCTTCTGCTGGCCCCGCTTCAGGGCCGCGGCCAGGACGGATAGAATGTCGCCGGCCTCCGTCTCGGTTTTTACGGGGGCCGTCTTTACCTTTTGCGGTGTGAGACGGCGCCGGGGCACCGGCGGCAGGTCAAAGGCCGGCAGGTGGACCCGGGCGTTGTAGGCGTCGATGGTCTCGTCGATGTACCGGTCGATATGGGGATAGACGGTCCCGGGAACGCCATAGGTGATGGAGGGAATAAAGTGGCCCCCGGGCGCGCAGGCGCACAGGGTGTCCTCGGTGTAGGCGCAGATCTCCTCCGGCGTGGCATCCTCGCGGTCAATGGCCGCGCCGATGCCGCCCATGAGTACCAATTTGCCCTGCAGGTACCGCCGGAGAGCGGGGATGTCATTTTCCGGCAGGACCCCCTGCCAGACCTGGATGCCGATCTCGGCCATGTCGTCCACAATGGGCACCAGGTAGGAGTCGGCGTGGTGGACGGCGATGCAGCCACGGGAGCGGATGTAGCCGTAGAAGCGGCGATAGGGCTCCTTGAAAAAATCCCGCCACATATCCGGGCGCATGAACAGGGCGTCCTTGGTGCCCCAGTCGTCGTGGGAGAAGATCACGTCCGGCTGCAGGCGGTCAATGAGCAGCTTCACATAGCCCAGGCGGTAGTCGGTGATGTATTCAATGAGCCGGTGCATTTCGTCCGGATGCTCATAGAGGGCCGTGAGGGTGTTTTCAAAGCCCATGAGGAAGTGGCACTGCTCGAAAATGCCCGTGCCCATAAAGCCCGCCAGGAGCTTTTCCTCCCCGGCGGCAGAGCGGGCGGCGGCGCGGCATTCCTCCCAGCCCCGGGTGCAGTTGGCCGCCAGGTCCGGGGCATGGACCGTCTCCTCCCAGCGCGTTACATCCGGGCAGACGGTCAGGTCGCCCGTGTGGACGGGGATGGCGCCGGGGGCATCCTCCGGAAAGCTGATGGTAACGCCCCAGCGGTCCCGGCTGACGGTGCCCCGGCGGCGATTGCCCCGCAGGTAGGTGTTGATGGGGTCCGTAAGGCACAGGTGCAGGGCCTCATACTGCTTGAGCATGCGCTCCGGGTGACCATCCGGCTGCAGCAGCTCCAAAAAAATTTCCTTAGGGGTTTGCATAGCGTTTCACTCCTCCCGGCAAAGCACACAGGCCGTATAGGTCATGGTCTGTGCGCCGTAGTTGTACTCCAGGCCCGATTGGCGGCATATATCGCTGACCCACAGGCCATAGGCCTCCATGGACGACAGCCGCCTGGCCGGGTAGCGGCAAGGGGCCGATGGGCAGGTACACCGGCGGCAAAGGGTGCAGGCCCCTGCCGTAAGGGCCAGGCAGTCCGGATGCAGCAGCCGGGCCTGCCGGGCAAAGCTCTCAAAGGCTTTTCTGTGCTGCCGGGCCAGGGTCTGCATGCCCCGGTAATCGAATTCATCGGCCAGGGAGCCGGTGGTCTGCACCAGGATGCCGCTGCGGCACCGGCGGATCTCCTCCGCCGCCCGGGCCAGAGATCCGCAGGCCGGTGGGCAGGCCCAGTTTCTGCCGTACTGCCCGCAGCGGTCCGCCGCGCACATCTCCCGTACGGAAGCCAGGGGCCGGAAGGCCGAGAGGTTCGCCGGCGCCCAATGGGAAAAGCCGTTCTCCTCCGCCAAAGTCATCAGCCGCTCCATTGGCACCCTCCCCCCTCTTGACAAAGCCTGCCGAGCTTGCTAAAAATTATAGTAGGCCAGCTAACTACAGTATAGTACAGTATAATAAGGGTAAATGCTTGTGTCAAGTATCCCGCACTGTCTCGGTGTAAAAATCTGCGCCGGGAAATCGGATAATAACAAAACTCTTTTCCATGCCCTATCCGGGGCTTTTCTATGAATATTTAATGAAACGGAGGACGCACTACTATGCAGATTCAATTTCCCCTGATCCTGGACGGCGCCACGGGCACCGAGCTGCAGAAACGGGGCTTCACCGGCGACGTATGCGCCGAGGAGTGGGTGCTGGCCCACCCGGAGGCCATTGTGGAGATCCAGCGCGGGTATGTGCAGGCCGGGAGCCGGGTGCTCTACTGCCCCAGCTTCGGCGCCAACCGCCAAAAGCTGGAGGAGCATGGGATCTTCAACAAAACCGCGGACTATAACCGCCGCCTGGCGGAGCTGTCAAAAAAGGCGGCGGAGGGCCGGGCCCTGGTGGCCGGGGACCTCTCCCCCACCGGTCTGTTCCTGGCACCCATGGGCCAGGCATCCTTTGAGGAGCTGGTGGACATTTACGCAGACCAAGCGGCGGGCCTGGAGCAGGCCGGGGTGGACCTGTATGTCATCGAGACTATGATGACCCTGTCCGACGCCCGGGCGGCGGTGCTGGCCGTGCGCAGCGTCAGCAAAAAGCCCATTCTGGTCACCTTTACCTGCGACGAAAACGGGCGGAGCATCTCCGGCACGGACATTACGGCGGCGCTGACGGTACTCCAGGGCATGGGCATCGATGCCTTCGGCCTCAACTGCTCCGCCGGGCCCCGGGAGATGCTGCCGCAGCTGAAGCGGCTGCGGGAATACGCCCGGGTGCCGCTGATCGCCAAGCCCAACGCCGGGATGCCCCAGATCGTGGACGGCAAGGCGGTATATCACTGCCCGCCGGAGGAATTCACGGCGCTGATACCGGAATTCCTGCAGACGGGGGTGGCCATCTTCGGCGGCTGCTGCGGCACGGATGCAGGGCACATCGCGGCACTAAAAAAAGCTCTGGACGGGGCGCAGATCACGCCTCCCGCGCCACAGCACACGGCGCTTCTCCCGGCGGCCACGGAAAAGCTGCCCATGTATTTGCCGACGGACGCCAGGCACGGGGCGGTGATCGCCGTGACCGAGGACCTGGAAGACGATCTGCTGGAGGCCATGGACGGGGACGAGCCCATGGTGGCCGTGGCGCTGACAAGCCCGGCAGACGCGGAGGCCCTGGCGGACGTGCAGTACATGATCCAAAAGCCCCTGTGCCTGGTGTGCGATGACGGGGATGTGCTGGAGGCTGCGCTGCGAGTCTATCAGGGCCGGGCGCTGTATGAGGGCCCGGTGCCGGAGGAGCGGCTGGAAGCGCTGCGAAAAAAGTATGGCGTGATCTATTAAGCGTGGGGAACAAAAGCCGCCGGAGGTAAGGTGCGGGGCGGCCGACAGCCTTAGCCGAGACCGCCCACGGCGGCCTCGGCTAAGGCGCAAAGCAGCCGCATCAAAACGGCGACAGATGCCATGGGCAGAGCGAAGCGGGACAGCTTATCCCAAATGGATCCACTGATACTCCCGGGCAAGGCAGCGGAAAATTTACGGTTTCTGAACGGTTTGCAGCGGGGCTCCTTGACTTTTACGGTGCAATGCGCTAAAATGTGAATAGTTTGAGGAACCGCCTGCGGAGCAGGCAAAAATAAAAAGAGCCGCAGCGCCGGAAGGGTTTTTCCGGGGCGGATTTTTTGCGGCCGGACGGGAGAGGCAATGAAACAGAAAAACGCCAAGAATTTCGGCACCCGCTGGGGCTTTATCCTGGCCTCGGTGGGCTCCGCCGTGGGCATGGCCAATGTGTGGGGCTTTCCCAATAAGCTGGGCAGCAACGGCGGCGGCGCATTTCTGCTGATCTACCTGCTGTTCGTATTCATCTTCAGCTATGTGGGGCTGCCGGCGGAGTTTGCCATAGGCCGCCGGGCCGGGACCGGCACCCTGGGCGCCTATGAAAACGCCTGGGCCACCCGCAGCAAGGGCATGGGCAAGGCCGGCGGGCTTTTGGGCTGGCTGCCCCTGGCGGGGTCGCTGTGCATCGCCCTGGGATACGCGGTCATCGTGACCTATATTCTCAAGGCGCTGGTGGACTCCGTGGCGGGCACGCTGATGACCGCCGACACCGTTGCCTGGTTTGGCGAGTTCTCCTCCACACCCTTTTCCGTGGTCCCCTACCATATCATTGTGGTGGTGGGCACGCTGCTGACCCTGTATTTGGGCGCCCACAGCATTGAAAAAACCAACAAGATCATGATGCCCGTGTTCTTCATCATTTTCCTGGTCTTGGCGGTGCGGGTGGCACTTCTCCCCGGCTCCTCCGCCGGTTATCGCTTTATGTTCACACCGAACTGGGCGGCACTGAAGGACCCCATGATTTGGATCTGGGCCATGGGCCAGGCCTTCTTCTCCCTGTCGGTGACGGGCAGCGGTATGATCGTGTACGGTGCGTATTTATCCAAGGAGGAGGATGTGGTACACATGGCCCAGCGGACGGCGCTGTTTGACACCATTGCAGCGGTGGTGGCGGCGCTGGTCATCATCCCCGCCTGCTTCTCCTATAACCTGGATGTGGGTGCGGGCCCGGGGCTGCTGTTTGTGACCCTGCCCACCATTTTGCAGGATATCCCCTTGGGCCGGCTGTTTGCCATCATCCTGTATGTGGCCATGATTTTTGCGGGAATCAGCTCCCTGCAGAACATGTTTGAGGCTGTGGTGGAGTCGCTGATGCACAAATTCCCCAAGCTGAGCCGCACGGCGGCTTTGGCTATCCTGTGCGCGCTGTGCCTGGGCATCGGCCTGTTTATGGAGCCCATCGCCAAGTGGGGCACCTGGATGGACCTGGTTTCCATCTACATCATCCCCATCGGGGCCACGTTGGGCGCGGTGTCCTGGTTCTATGTGATGAAGAAGGGCGACCTGCTGACGGCCGTTAACACCGGCAGCCACAAGACCCGGGGCGCCCTGTGGTACAGCGTGGGGCGGTATGTGTATGTGCCGCTGGCGCTGGTGCTGTGCCTGGTGGCACTGATCGGCGGCGTGGCGTTTTAAGGGGAAAAATAATAATGAGAATGGGAAACCCTCCAGGAGCTCCTGGAGGGTTTTTGTTTGTGGGATGGGCGGACAGAGGCGTCGCCCCTGCACACTATATCATCTTGCTTTGGATAAACGCCTGGCAGGAGGATGTTGCCGTCCGGGTGCCAGGGATGGACAGGCAGGCCGCCAGGGCGGCGGCGCAGAGAAGAATTAAGAGGAGGAGAGCATATTTTCGGGGCATGGAGACACCGCCTTTCTGTAAGAGGAGAGCGAAAAGAGACAGGGGACGGGGGATGCGGATCGTCACGGGCGCGCTGCGCCCTCGCAATGACAGGGATTTTCACATGAGGTGCGGAGCAAGCCCGGTGGGCGGACAGAGGCGTCGCCCCTGCGGATTGGTTGCAAGTATTGCGGTACGGCGGGACGATGTGGGCATCGTCCCCTACACACCGTTTATCGGTATGATTTCGTAGGGCGGCGTGCCCTCACGCCGCCGGGGCAGTGCGGTAGTTATCGGGCGGCGGGCTGAGGGCAGCCCACCCTACGGTGGGCATACAAGCAGTGCGGTGGGGTCACTCCGGAATGTCCGCGCCGGTGATGACGGCCGGGTCGTCTGAGCGGATGAGATTGCCGTTTGTGTCCACGCAGAAGGAGAACGTATAGCCGTAGGCGGGGTCTGCGGGGAAGCTTTGCAGCTGCTCCTCGGTGAACAGGCCCACCACCTCGGGCCAAACGATGATCTCGTCACCCTCCTGCTCCTCCCGGTTCACGATCCACAGGTCGTAGCCCAGGGCGCCCAAACGCTTGAATTCGCCGCCCAGGTCGCCGATGGCCACCTGCTTCTCATTTTGGAACACATCCATTTTCAAAAGATATTTCACGTTTTGGCCGGCATACCGCTCCCGGGCCGCATTGACCTCGATAAAACAGAAATACTCTCCGGGATCCGGGGCCTTATAGCAGGCTTCCCCCGCGACTTGGAAGTTTTTAATGATGGAGCTGTCGGAGGTATACTGGTTGCCGTCGGCCCTTTCCTTCATGGGCAGATTGTGGGTCACCAGCAGGGCGCCGGCCGTGACCAAACACAGGCAGGCGGCGGCACACCAGCGCCGCCAGGCGGGGGCGGCGGATTTGCGGGCTCGGCCGGGCTGGTGGGCCTGGGCAATAAAGTCGTCCCGGATGTCCCCCAGGACCAGGGAAAATTCTTCTTTTTTCATAGCATAAAGCCCCTTTCCGAAAGGCGGCGGCGCAGCTGGGCGCGCAGGCGGTGGAGGGTGACATAGACATGATTTTCCGAGAGGGAGAAACGCCTGGCAATGTCGGCCACGCTGTCAAAATACCAGTAGCGGCAGACGAAAATCCGGCGCTTGGTCTCCGGGAGGGCGGCGAGAAAGCCGTTGATTGCGGCCACCAGCTCCCGGCGGTCCAGAGCTATCTCGGGGGTGTCCCGGTCGGAGACGATGTGCTGAAGCTCCTCAAAAACCGTCTCTGCTTCTCCGCCGCCCCGCTTCTGCGCGGCGGCGCTGCGCAGCCGGTTCAGGGCCAGGTTCCGGGTGATCCGGCCCAAAAATACCGCAAGCATCGCAGGTCTGTGGGGCGGCATGGCGCTCCACGCCTGCAGGTAGGTGTCGCTGACGCACTCCTCCGCGTCTCGCCGGTCGGGCAGGATGCTTCCGGCGATACCGGCGCAGTAGGCGCCGCATTTTTCCGCCGCAGCCGGGATGGCGCGCTCATCCCGGGCCCAGAACAGCGCCACAATGGCGGCATCGTCCATAGTCCTCTCCCCTCCTTTCCTTTGGCCTTTCACTTTTATAGACACCATCGGGGCGTATTTCTTACAGGAACCGGAAAAATTTTCAAAAAAACTCCCGGAATTCGTTTCCGGGAGTTTTGAGTTTTAATCGGCTCAAAATTATGCGCGCAGCCGGCTGTAAGCCCTTTGGCAGAAAAAACAAAGTTTTTTCGCCAGGAGTTTTTATCCCCACAGGGCGGTGAGCATGGGGATGATCTGCTTTTTGCGGCTCATGACGCCGGGCAGGAACAGGGTATTGTCCTTGGGCTCCACCGAGAAGGCGTTGCGGA
>CAVKFX010000065.1:0-7540 GCA_963655625.1 uncultured Eubacteriales bacterium
ATGATCTTGCGCCCCTCGTTCTGCATCTTCATCTCCTCGGAGGTGTAGCCCTCGAGGGCCTCGCCGCCGATCTGGGGAATGACGTTGTAGGCGATCTGATACTGGAACACCTTGGGCTCGTAGCTTTTGCCCTCCCGCAGGGCCTCCACCTCGTTCATCAGCTCAATAGGCCCGCCTGCGCCTGCGCCGGAGGTGGCCTGGTAGCTGCTTGCCACAATGCTCTCAATGGGGCTGTCCTGATTCAGCGCGTTGATGGCCACCAGGGACACGATGGTGGTGCAGTTGGGGTTAGCGATGATGCCCTTGTGTTTCTTCACGTCCTCCGGGTTAATTTCCGGGATGACCAGCGGCACCTCCGGGTCCATGCGGAAGGCGCTGGAGTTATCCACGAACACCGCCCCCGCCTGCACGATGGCGGGCGCAAACTGCTTGGCAATGTCGTTTTCCGCCGCGCCCAGGACAATGTCCATGCCCCGGAAGGCCTCGTCGCAGGCCAGCTCCACCGTCAGCTCCCGGCCCTGCCACTGAATTTTCTGCCCCACGGACCGCGCAGATGCCAGCAGGTGCAG
The DNA here is from genome assembly GCA_963655625.1 of uncultured Eubacteriales bacterium. Lineage (GTDB taxonomy): Bacteria > Bacillota > Clostridia > Oscillospirales > Oscillospiraceae > Vescimonas. The sequence goes on from CAVKFX010000065.1 coordinate 570, forward strand.
CTCCTCCACAGGGAAATCCCGCTCTGCCAAAATTTTCATCATTTCCCGGCCCACGGCACCCGTGGCGCCCAAAATCGCTACCTTATACTTTTTCATGTTCCGTTCCTCCTTATTTTACAAAGCTGTCATACAGCACCCGGATCGCTCCGGCAAAGTCCTTGTTGTCCACGCCCACGATGATGTTCAGCTCGTCAGGCCCCTGGGTGATCATGCGGATGTTGATGCCGTTTTCGCCCAGGGCGGCGAAGATCTTACCCGAGGTGCCGGGCTTAAAGGCCATTTTCCGGCCCACCGCCGCCACAATGGCCATGTCCTCGGTGACATGGATGCTGTCGGGCTTCAGCATTTTCTGAATGTCGCCCAAAAGCTGATACTGGCAGGGCCGCAGCTTGTCCGCCGCCACCACCAGGGAAACGCTGTCAATGCCCGAGGGCAGGTACTCCAGCACCAGCTGATACTTTTCCAGCACCTCCAAGATCCGCCGCAGCACCCCCACCTCATTGCTCATGCCGTTTTTGGTGATGGTGATAACGGAGAAATTCTTCCGTCCGGCGATACCGGTGATGAAGTTGCCGTCCTTGGCCTCCTCCGTCTCATCGAAGGACTCCATGATCATGGTGCCGGGATGGTCGGGCTGGTTGGTGTTGCGGATATTCAGGGGGATGTTCTTCTCCCGTACCGGGAAGATGGTCCCCTCGTGGAGTACCTGGGCACCGATGTAGCTCAGCTCCCGCAGCTCCGAGTAGGTGATGCGCTCAATGGGCAGCGGATCCTTTACGATCCGCGGGTCCGCCATGAGGAAGCCCGACACATCCGTCCAGTTTTCATATACATCCGCATCCAGTGCCGCCGCCGCCAGGGCGCCGGTGATGTCGCTGCCGCCCCGGGTAAAGGTCTTGATGCTCCCATCGGGCATGGCGCCGTAAAAGCCCGGGATCACCACCCGCCGCCCGGAGGCCATCCGGGCCAGGATCTCGTAGCTCTTTTCCTGGTCCACCGTGCCGTCCAGGTTAAACTTCAGCCACAGCTCGCTGTCCAGGAAGTCATAGCCCAGGTAGTCCGCCATGAGCTTTGCCGCGAAGTATTCGCCCCGGCTTACCAGCTCGTCCTGGCTGATGCCCGCGTCCATTTTTTTGCGCAGGGTGTCAAACTCCGTCTCCAGGTCGGTCTTCAGCCCCAGGTCGTCCCGGATGTCCATGTACCGGGAGCGGATCATGTCAAACACGCTGTCGCAGGACACGCCGTATTTCAGATGTGCGTAGCACAGATACAGCAGATCCGTCAGCTTGTGGTCGTCGGAAAACCGTTTTCCCGCGGCGGAAACGATGACCACCCGCCGGGCCGGGTCTGCCTGCACAATGCTCTTTACCTTTTCAAACTGTTTGGCGTCCGCCATGGAGGAGCCACCGAATTTCAGCACCTTTAACATATTTTCAGCTCGCTTTCCTTTGAAATTAATGCAAAGTTTTCAATCACGCTGACAAAAAAGTTGATTTTGTCCGCATATAAAAAACACTTGCTTTTTTCTTGGGGACAGTGTATCATATCATTATGCAAATTGCAAGAAAAAGATTGGAGAAACTTGTATGAAATATCAAAGCACCCGCAACCACGCCCTCACGGCCTCTCCCGCGGCCGCCGTACTCCGGGGCATCGCGCCGGATGGGGGACTCTATATGCCCGAGGCCATCCCCGTGCTGGACTGGCAGTCTCTGATCCGGGAGGATACCCTCACCATGTCCGCCCGTATCCTCTCGGCCCTGCTGCCGGATTATGAGGATATGCCCGCCTTAGTGCGCCGGGGCTACGCCGGGAAGTTTGAGACGGAGGATCTGACCCCCCTGGTACCCGTGAGCGACCGCTACGTGCTGGAGCTGTTCCGGGGCCCCACCAGTGCCTTTAAGGACGTAGCCTTGAGCCTGCTGCCTCAGCTGATTAGTCAGGCCCGGGACATGGAGGGTATTGAGGACGAGATGCTCATTCTCACCGCCACCTCCGGTGACACCGGCAAGGCGGCGCTGGAGGGCTTCCGGGATGTGCCCGGCACCAAGATCATCGTCTTCTATCCCCACGGGGGCGTCTCCGCCGTGCAGCAGGCGCAGATGGCCACCCAGGAGGGCGGCAACGTAAAGGTCTGCGCCGTCCGCGGCAATTTCGATGATACCCAGACCGGCGTCAAGCGTATCTTCGCCTCCTGTGACGAGGAGGATCTGCCCGGCGTGCGTCTTTCCTCCGCCAATTCCATTAACATTGGCCGCCTGGCTCCGCAGATCGTGTACTATTTCAAGGCCTACGCCGACCTGGTGCGCTCCGGCCGCATCCGTGTGGGGGATAAGGTGCATTTCTGCGTGCCCACCGGTAACTTCGGCGACATTTTGGCCGGCTACTTTGCCAAGCGTATGGGCCTGCCCGTGGGGCGGCTCATCTGTGCCTCCAACCGCAACGACGTCCTCACGGACTTCCTCTCCACCGGCGTCTACGACAAGCGCCGCACCTTCTATAAGACCACCTCTCCCTCCATGGACATCCTGGTTTCCAGCAACTTAGAGCGGCTTTTGAGCCTCCTCACCGGGGACGATGTCTATGTTTCGGGGCTTATGAAGGACCTCAATGAGCTGGGCCATTATAAGGTGACGGACGAGCTGCTTGCTAAGCTCCAGGCGGAGTTCTCCTGCGGCTGCTGCGATGACGAGGCCGCCGGGCGCACCATCGGCAGGGTCTGGGCGGAGGAGAAGTACCTCTTGGATCCCCATACCGCCGTGGCCTGGACCGTGGCCGACCAGTTTATCCACATGCACCGGGACGGCGCACCGGTGGTGGTCCTCTCCACCGCCAGCCCCTATAAATTCCCCGCCGCCGTCCTCTCTGCTCTGGGGCAGAAGGTGGCCGACGACGAGTTCGCCGTCATGGGGGATCTTTATGCCTGCACCGGTGTACCCGTGCCCAAGAATCTCTCCTCCCTGCGGCAAAAGCCCGTGCGGCACACCGACGTTATCGATCGGGAGGATATGCTGGATTATGTTCTGCAGAAAGCAGGTGAAAAGCAATGGTGACCGTCCGCGTCCCCGCTACCACCGCCAATCTGGGCCCCGGCTTCGATACCCTGGGCCTGGCCCTGGCCCTTTATAATACCCTCACCTTTGAGGAGCTGGCCGGGGGGTTGTATTTCGAGGGTGTTGACCCGGAATATGCCACGGCGGAGAATCTGGCCGTGGTCTCCTATAAGGCCGTGCTTTCCAAGCTGGGCCTGCCCATGCCGGGCCTGCGCATCTCCGTGCAGGCGGAGATCCCCATCTGCCGGGGCCTGGGCAGCAGCGCCGCATTGATCGCCGCCGGTGCTGCCGGCGCCAACGCAAACCACGGCTCGCCCCTTTCCCGGGCGGAGCTGCTGGCCGTGTGCAACGATATTGAGGGCCACCCGGATAACCTGGCCCCGGCCATCTTCGGCGGCCTGGTCGCCTCCTTTGTGGAAAACGGGCGGCCCTATATCGCCCGATACAGCCTGCATAAGAGCCTGCACTGCACGGCCCTCATCCCGGATTTCCAGCTCTCCACCCACCTGGCCCGAGGTGTCCTGCCGAAGGAAGTCCCCTACGGAGACGCTATTTTTAACGTCTCCCGTACGGCCGTGCTGCTGCGGGCCCTGGAGGAGGGCGACACGGAGACCATCTCCGTCTCCCTCCGGGATAAGCTCCATCAGCCCTTCCGCCGCACCCTGATCCCCGGGTTTGACGAGGCCGAGGCCCTGGCGCACGACTGCGGCTGCGTGGCATTCTTTATCTCCGGCGCGGGCCCCACCCTCCTGTGCCTGTCCGCGGACCCGGTCTTTGATGAAAAGCTGGCCGCCCGACTCTCCCAGCTCCCCGGCCATTGGTGCCAGCTCCCCCTGCCCGTAGACCACGAGGGCGTCATCGTGTCCTGACTCATACAGAATTGGCTGTCCATTACGGCAGAACGCACGATTTTGTCGTTCTGCCGCAATATTATTTTATTTAATTTGACAATAGAAGAGCCTGCATGGTATACTGCCATAAAGCGGAACTGTTTTTCAGATGCTCCGTGGTTTTTGAGAAAAGTTATTCAAAAACTGCCCCAGGACCGCCTTTTGCGGCAACTAAAAAACAGGAGGGAAAAAATGAAAGCGAAGCATGCTCTGTACTTGGGCCTTATCATCATCGGTGCATCCTTTCTTATGATCGATGCCACAGCCATCGGGCTTATCCTCGAGGGGGTGGGCGCCGTTCTCCTGCTGATCTCCGCCCTCATGGAGTGGGCCGGCGAGCATCAGACCCCCCACCCTTAACCGGGTGCCCATAAAGATCCTTTGGGCCCACCGCCCCGCCCACCGCAATTCTTGCCACAGTCCGTAGGGGCCGATGCCCACATCGGCCCGGTGGCACCAGCCCTCAAAATATCCGTGGGGCGGGGTGCCCACACCCCGCCCCACGGTCTTGCACCGCACTCCATGTCAAAAACCCTGTCATTGTGAGGGCGCAGCGCGCCCGTGGCAATCCGTACTCCCCAAACCCAAACACAAAAAGCACCTCCCCCAGGGGAGGTGCTTCCTGTTCTCTTATGATATTTGCGTTATCGCGCCGCCAGATACACCGCCAGCGCCGCCTGCAATAGAAGCATCACCGGCAGGCCGATGCGGAAATACCAGTGCCTGGTCTTGTGGTGAAAGGCCGCCATGCCCAGAATGCCGCCCACGCTGCCGCCCAGCAAGGGCAGCAGCAAAAGCGTCTTTTCCGGGATGCGCCAGCGCCCTTTTTTAGCCCTGTGCTTATCAATGCCGTACAGGGCAAAGGTGACGATATTGATGCCGGCCAGCCACACCAGCAGGGCGGTGCGGACCGCCACATTCATCCCTGCTTCTCCAGCTTGCTCAGGGAGCAGGCGATGGCGGAAGCCACCCGTGCGTTGTTATACACCAGCTGGATGTTGCTGTCCAGGCTGTCGCCGCCGGTGAGGTCCTTCACCTTGGCCAGCAGGAAGGGAGTGGTCTCCTTGCCGTGTACGCCCTTGGCCTTGCACTCGGCCACGGCCTCGTCGATGGCCTTATTAATGACGGCGGGATCCATGGAATACTCCTCGGGGATGGGATTGGTCACAAGCATTCCGCCCTCCTGGCCCAGCACCCGCTTCACATGGAAGGCGGTAGCCACCTCTTCGGGGGTGTCCAGCTCATAGTCCACGCCGAAGCCGGACTTACGGGTGTAGAAGGCGGGCAGCTCCTTGGTGCCGTAGCCGATGACGGTGACACCCTTGGTCTCCAGGTACTCCAGGGTCAGGCCCAGGTCCAGGATAGCCTTGGCGCCGGCGCAGACCACCAGCACGGGGGTCTTGGCCAGCTCCTCCAGGTCGGCGGAGATGTCCATGGTGGTCTCCGCACCCCGATGCACGCCGCCGATGCCGCCGGTGGCAAAGACCTTGATGCCCGCCATGGCGGCGATCATCATGGTGGTGGTGACGGTGCAGGCGCCGTCCATGCCCTTGGCTACCAGCACGGGCAGGTCCCGGCGGCTGGCCTTGGTCACGGCGTGACCGGCCTTGCCTAAATAGTCGATCTCGTCTGCGGTGAGGCCCGCCTTCAGACGGCCGCCGATGATGGCGATGGTGGCGGGCACGGCGCCGCAGGAGCGGATGATCTCCTCCACCTTCAGGGCCGTCTCCTTGTTCTGGGGATAGGGCATGCCGTGGGAGATGATGGTACTCTCCAGAGCTACAACGGGCTTGCCCTCATCCAGGGCCTTCTTCACTTCGGGTGCAATGTCCAGATAACGGTTCAGCATAATGAAATACCTCCTGTTTAATACTATATAAATATGGTTTGTGAAAACGGATCTACATGTGTGCCAGCAGCGCATCCTCGCTCATGGCGGTGCTGATGGTGTCGGCGCTGGCCATGGTGATGGTGGACGCCGCCCGGCCCGCCCGGGCCGATTTTTCCAGGTCACTGCCCTGGAGATAGGCCCACGCCAGGGCCGCCATAAAGGAGTCGCCGCAACCGGTGGTGCTGACAATGTCCCCCTGCAGCGCCGGGAGCTTCAGCTTTTGGCCGCTGTGGTCGGCGGCAAATACCCCGTCGGCCCCCAGGGAAATGAACACCCGGTGCAGTCCCGTACTGAGCAGGGCGTCCGCCGCCCGGTGCAGGCTCGCCTCATCGGTGATGGATACCCCGGACAGCAGCTCTGCCTCCAGGCGGTTGGGCTTGAGGGTGTGCAGACTTCCCAGAACGGGTTGGAGCTTCTCGGCCTTAGCGGTGGAGACCGGATCTGCAAAGATGGGAGCTTTACAGTTCTCCGCCACCCAGGCAATGCTCTCCGCCGGGAGGTTGGTGTCCAGCACCACCACCTGGCTGCCGTCCAGCAGTTGGCGGCGGCTGGTCAGCACCCCGGGGGTGAGATTCTCGTAAATGTCCATGTCCGCCACAGCCAGCTGCATATCCCCGGCCACATCGTTGATGAACAGGTAGGTGGAGGTGTGGCCACCGGGGATCACCGGGGATTGGGAGATGTCGATGCCCAGCTCACCGCATACTGCCGCCAGCTTTTGGGCGTACACATCGTCGCCGAAGGCCGTGACCAGCCGCACATCCAGGCCCATGAGGCTCATGTTGTGGGCGATGTTCCGGCCCACGCCGCCGGGGCTCATGCGCACGGCACCGGGATTGGAGTCCTTGCCCACCAGGGTTTTATAGGGCCGGCCGCCGATGTCCATATTCATGCCGCCCACCACGGTGACATAGGGACTTCTGGTAACGATGTATCCCTTCCCGGCGATGCAGCCCTTTTTCATCAGATTGGAGATGTGTACCGCCACGCTGGAGCGGGTGATGCCCGCCCGGTCCGCCAGCTCCTGCTGGGAGATCATGGGATCCGCCTCGATCCAGTTGAGGATCTGCCGTTCACGCTGTGTCATGGCAACCTCCTTTCATAAACAAATATTTATAATCTAATCTTGTGCTTATA
>CAVKFX010000066.1:0-12660 GCA_963655625.1 uncultured Eubacteriales bacterium
TGATCTGCTCCGGGGTCAGCTCCACGGTGCCGTAGAGGGGGGCGTAGGCCTCGTTTACCAGCTGGAAAAAGGGCTTGAGCAGCGGGAAATAGTCCAGCCGTGTGCGCACCCGCAGGGTGTGCAGCTTTTGCCGGTGCTTCACATAGTCGGAGAGCTTTCTCCACCGGTCAAAGACTTTTTCGTCCTGGGGCGCGGTGATGAGATTTTCTACCCAGTCCACATCCTTCACATAGCCCAGGGCCGCCATGTGCTGCATATAGTAGGGGTGATTATAGTAGGTAAAGAAGCAGCCCCGGCGGTCAAAGCCCTCCACCAGCATGCCCTCCCGGTCCATGTCCGTGAAGCCCAGGGGGCCGTGGACGGCGGTGCAGCCCAGCTCCCGGGCCCAGTTCTCCACCGTTTCAAACAGGGCAGAGGAGACCTCTATGTCGTCAATGAAATCCACCTGGGTGAAGCGCAGGCGGTTGGTGCCCCACTTCTCATTGGATTTATGGCTGAGTATGGCGCCGATGCGGCCGACGATCTCAGAGCCGCGCATGGCCAGCCAGCAGCGGGCATCGCAGTAGGAAAAGGCGGGGTTTTTCTTTCTGTTCCAATCCTCCATATCATCGCTGTAGGTAGCGGGGACGAATTGGGGCACATCTTTATATAACTGATTCGGGAAGTCCACAAACCGGCGCAGCTGCCGGTGGGTGGTCACTTCAACGATGGAAACCATGGGCAATATCCTCCTAATCTCAATCAAAGTCATTCTACCCTTGCCCGGAGAAAATAGCAAGGCTTTTTTTGCTAAAGGGCCGGGAAGGATAGAAAACGGAAAAAAGCGGAAAAAATATAAAAAAAGGGCTTTCACTGGGCCTGAATTTTTGGTATAATCCATGATAGATAATAATCTGTATTTAAAATAGATCTGCGAAAGGTTCACAAGGAGGCGCTATTATGATTAAAATCGGTATCATCGGCTGCGGCAAGATCGCCCAGACCCGGCACCTGCCGGAGTACGCTACCAACCCCGATGCCAAGCTGGTGGGCTATTATGACAAAATCAGCTCCCGCGCCGTCCAAATGGCGGAGAAATATGGCGGAAAGGTGTATGATTCCTATTACGATCTGATAAACGATCCGGAGATCGACGCCGTGTCCGTGTGCGTGGAAAACCGCAACCACGCCGAGATCACCAACGCCGCCCTCTACGCCGGCAAGCACGTGCTGGTGGAAAAGCCCATGGCCGTGACTTTGGCGGAGTGCGAGTCCATGGTGGCCGCTGCGGAGTTTAACGGCAAGCACCTGATGGTGGGGCATAATATGCGCTTTGACCCTGTCCACCGCCGGGCCAAGGAGCTGCTGGAGGCGGGCGTCATCGGCGACATCATCACCTTCCGCACCACCATCGGCAACGCCGGGCCCGAGGGCTGGTCCCCGGACCGGGACGCCTGGTTCTTCGATAAGGACAAGGCCGCCATGGGCGCTCTCAGCGATCTGGGCATCCACAAGCTGGACCTGCTGCAATATCTCACCGGCCAGACGGTCATCGAGACCACCGCCAAGGTCATGACCCTCAATAAGCACGATGACCACGGACACTTCATCGGCGTGGACGACAACGCCCTGTGCATTCTGCGCATGAACGGCGGCGCCGTGGGTACCATGGCTGCCAGCTGGACGGTGTACGGCAAGGAGTGCAACTCCACCTGCCTATATGGCACCAAGGGCATCATGCTCATCTACAGCGATCCCGGCGCCCCCATTGTGGTGCGGGATATGAGCAGTACCTCCACCTCCTACAGCTTTGAGCCCACCACCCGTTCCGGCGTGATCGACGAGTTCGTGGATGCCCTGGAGCATGATCGGGAGCCGGAGATCGACGGCAAGAAGGCTCTGACCATTATGAGTACCATCTTCGCCAGCATCAAATCCTCGGACATCAGCCGCACAGTGGCGGTGAACAGCTCGTTCGTGTCCCATCTGTAAGAGATCAGTGTTTTAAAAGAGCGGCCTTGGCCGCTCTTTTTTACTTTTTTCCATTTTCCCGGAGGGGGTTTCTTTTTCAGCAAAAATCTGTTATAATCGGGTCAATTTGATAAACAAGGAGACATTCCATGAAGAAATATATTGTGATCCTGGCGGCCGCGCTGCTGCTGACATGCACGGCCTGCGGCAAAAAGCAGGAGCCGGCCGACACTCTGGATAGCCAGGGCCTGGTCACGGCCTCCACCCAGGAGATGATCTACAAAAACAGCAGCTACACCCTGCGCTTCACCAAAAACGCAGAGGGGGACTGGCAGTGGAAGGACGACACCACCCTGCCCCTGGACCAGTCGCTGATGCAGCAGCTGCTGGACCAGGTGAGCGCCCTGAACACCCTGACGCCCCTGGAAAATCCCGGCGACATCACCGCCTATGACCTGGACGCGCCGGACCGCACCCTGGAGGTCAAGAACGACGACGGCTCCGGCCTGTCCCTGCAGATCGGCACGGCGGCAGAGGGCGGCGGCTATTATATGTGCCGGGACGGAGACACGTCTAAGATATATGTAGTGCCCGATGCGCTGGTGCAGCTCATGGACCGGAATATCTACGAGCTGGTGGAGATGCCCGTCCCGCCGGCCCTGACGGCGGACAAGATCACGGACATTCAGGCCCGGGGCGGCAGCGTGGACGTTGCCGTAGAGCGGGGCGAGGGCGACAGCTGGCTGTGCGGCGGCACGGACGTGTCTGACCGGATGGCGGCGCTGACGGCCCTGCTGGCCGACGGTATGAAGCTGGAGTCCTGCGTGGACTATAACCCCAGCTCCGGCGCGCTGCCCATTTGCGGGCTGACGGACCCGGCGGCCACGGTCACCGTTAACTATCTGACCAGCACCGGCAGCACTGACAGCTTTACGGTCTACATCGGCCTGGCGTATGAGGACGGCTATTTCGCCATGTATAACGACGTCCCCGCCATTTTCAAGGTGTCCGCCGCCACGGCTCAGACGCTGCTGGACCTGCTGACCCTGGGCGCGTGACCCCCGGGGCCTATAAACAAAAAACGCAAACCGGGAGGGCGGATGGGCCGCTCTCCCGGTTTTTCGGGCATGGGACGGCCCAAAACCTGCCTTTTTAATATTCTTTAAAGCATCGGCCGTTACCATACTGCCATACTGGGGATTGCCCCGGCGGATAATTCGGTATACAATAGAGAAAAAACGAACGGGAGGCGGGAAAATGCGGATCCTGGTGGTGGAGGACGAAAAAAGGCTGGCGCAGAATCTACAGGAGCTGCTGCGCCGGGAGGGCTATACCGTGGACGTGAGCAACGACGGCGTCTCGGGCCTGGATAACGCCCTGTCGGGGATCTATGATCTGCTTGTGCTGGACGTAATGCTGCCGGGGATGGACGGCTTTGCCCTGCTGCAGCGGCTGCGGGGCAGCGGCAGCCATTTGCCGGTGCTGATGCTTACCGCCCGGGGCGAGCTGAGCGACCGGGTGCGGGGCCTGGACCAGGGGGCGGATTACTACCTGACCAAACCCTTCCAGACCCCGGAGCTGCTGGCCTGCGTGCGCCTGCTGCTGCGGCGGAGCAACGGCGAGAGCGGCGGGGACGACTGCATCCGCCGGGGCGACCTGGTGCTGGATCCGGGGACGTTTCAGGTGACCTGCGGCCAGCGCAGCGCCCGGCTCAGCCGCAAGGAGTATGATCTGCTGGAGATGCTCATGCGCAACGGCGGGCAGATCCTGTCCAAGGAGCAGCTGCTGCTCAAGGCCTGGGGCTATGAATCCAATGCCGAGGACAACAACGTGGAGGTGTACATCTCTTTCCTGCGGCGGAAGCTGGAGCTGGTGCGCTCTAACATGCGGATCCGCACGGTGCGCCTGGTGGGTTATTGCCTGGAGGAAAAGGAATGATCCGGAAATTACGGCTGAAGATCGTGGGCATCAGCGTGGTGGCGGTGGCGGCGGTGCTGCTGAGCGCCCTGCTGGTCCTGACCCTGTCTACCCACAGCCAAATGGTGCGCAGCAGCGAGAGCCACCTCACCGCCGCCCTGGAGGGCAAGGCCGACAAGAACGAGCTGCCCGGCAGCAGCGCTCAGCCCTGCTTTGTGGCGGAGGTATATACCGGCGGGACCATACGCCTATCCGGCAGCAGCTATTATAACCTGGAAAATCAGGACCTGGTGCTTAGCATCGTGCGCTCGGCACTGGAGGAAAAAAGCAACAGCGGTGTGCTGCGGGACTACTCCCTGCGCTATATGCGCCGGGCGGGGGTCGTGTCGGTGCGCATCGCCTTTACCGACTGCTCTCTGGAGCGGGCCACCATGCGCAGCCTGCTGCTGCGCAGCGGCCTGATCGCCATGACGGCCCTGCTGGTGCTGACAGGGGTGAGCTATTGGCTGGCAGGCTTTGCGGTGCGGCCGGTGCGCCGGGCCTGGCAGGAGCAGAAGCAGTTCGTGTCCGATGCGTCCCATGAGCTGAAAACGCCCCTGACGGTGATCCTCTCCTCCACGGAGCTGGCGGCAGGGGAGCAAGATCCTGAGAAGACCCGGCAGTATGTGGAGGGCATCCGGGCCGAGTCCCTGCGGATGAAGGCCCTGGTGGAGGATATGCTGACCCTGGCCCGGACGGAGAGCGGGGCAAAGCAGACCATGGGGACCGTAAACCTGTCGGACACGGCGCTGGAGAGCGCCTTGGCCTTTGAGCCGGTGGCCTTTGAAAGCGGCCGGGCGCTTGCCTATGACATCCAGCCGGAGCTAATGGTGCGGGGCAGCGCCGTCCAGCTGCGCCGCCTGGCGGATATTCTGCTGGACAACGCCGTGAAATACGCCGCGGCGGGGACGCCTGTGGGCCTGCTGCTGCGCCGGGAGGGACGGAGCGCCCTCCTGCAGGTGGAAAACCGGGGGGAGACCATCCCGGCGGAGAAGCTGCCGCACCTGTTCGACCGGTTTTACCGGGCGGACGAAGCCCGCACCGGCGGGGAGGGCTTCGGCCTGGGCCTGGCCATCGCCCAGAGCATTGTGCAGACCCACGGCGGCAGCATCGGCTGCACCAGCGCGGAGGGCGTGACGCGGTTTACCGTAACGCTGCCCCTGCTGAAAAATGATTCTGTGAAAAGAGGACAAGAGGGATGTTAGACCTGCTGATCCGGGGCGGTACCGTGGTGGACGGTACCGGCAGCGCCCCCTATGCCGCCGATGTGGCGGTGGAAAACGGAAGGATCGTGGAGGTGGGCGACCTGCCCGGGGCCCACGCCCGGCGGGTCATCAGCGCCGACGGAAAGCTGGTGACCCCGGGCTTTATCGACATCCATCGCCATGCGGACCTGGCGGCCTATAGGCCCGGCTTCGGCCAGCCGGAGCTGCGCCAGGGGCTGACCACCATCGTAAACGGCAACTGCGGCCTGTCCGCCGCGCCTATGCGCCGGGCAAAACGGGCGGAGATCGCCGCCTACCTGCAGCCCATCTGCGGGGAGATGCCCAAGCAGGTGCCCACGGATTCCCTGGCGGACTATTTCGCCGGCCAGCCGGAGGCGCCCATTCACACCGGCATGCTGGTGGGCGCGGGGGTGCTGCGGGCCGGCGCGGCGGGCTACGCCCTGGAGCATCTGGAGGATAAGCACTATAGGGCCATCCACAAGGCCATGGAGCAGGCCCTGGCCGACGGGGCCCTGGGCATTTCCCTGGGCCTGGGATACGCCCCGGAATGCTTTTACACCACCCGGGAGCTGATCCGGGCCCTGGAGCCCCTGGCGGGGCAGAACATCCCCGTAACGGTGCATATGCGCCAGGAGGGCGGCGGCGTGCTGGAGGCTCTGGAGGAGATGCTCACCGTGGCCCGGGCCCTGCGCATCCCGGTGCATATCAGCCACCTGAAGGCCATGGGCAGGGACAACTGGGGCGTGAAGATCCCCCGGGCCCTGGCCATGCTGGACCAGGCCCGGCAGGAAGGGCTGGACGTGGGCTGCGACGTGTACCCCTACACTGCCGGCTCCACCCAGCTCATCCACATTCTGCCCCCGGACTTCCTCACCGGCGGCATGGAGGCGGTGGTAAAGCGCCTGGAGGACAGGGGCGTGCGACGGGAGCTGGCGGAGCGCATCCGCCGGGGCGACGGCTTCGACGACATCGCCAAGCTGGCCGGGTGGGACGGCATCCGACTCACCAGCCTCCACTGCCCGGAGGACCATCCCTACCAGGGCAGGAGCATCGCGGAGATTGCCGCCCTGTGGGGGCAGAATCCCCTGGACTGCTGCTGCGACCTGCTGGTGCGGGAGCACTGCGAGATCACCATGGTGGACTTCATGGCCTCGGAGGAGGACATCGTGACCATCCTCCAAAGCCCCCTCTCCAATGTCATCTCCGATTCCACCTATCCCACGGACGGGATGCTGCATCCCCGGGTGTACGGCACCTTCGTGCATCTTTTGGAGCACTTTGTGAAGGAGCGGGGCGTGCTGACGGCGGAGCAGGCGGTGCATAAAATGACCCAAAAGCCGGCCCAGGTTCTGCGCCTTGCAGGAAAGGGCGTCCTGGCCCTGGGTATGGACGCGGACATCAACGTCTTTGCCCTGGAAAAGCTGCATCAGCCCGGCACCTACGAAAACCCCTGCGTCCTGGCCCAGGGCATGGATTATGTGCTGGTGGACGGCGCCGTGGCCGTGGAAAAGGGCAAATACACCGGCGTAAAGGCCGGGCGCATCCTCAAGCGGGCATAAATCGCTTTCAAACAAAAAAGCGGCACAGCCATCTGTGCCGCTTTTTTCACATATCAGTCGATCCTTGTGCCGCCCCATTCCACCACGGTGAAGCCTGTGCGTGCGGGTGCGGTGAGCGCCTGGGCGGGGAGCTTTACGAAGGAGTCAGAGCCCCGCCAGGCCATGAACACACGGATCAGGGTGTCCGGCGCCGGGTCAATGTGCAGCCCGGCCGCCTGGGTATAGGCATCCGTCTGGAAGGAAATGACGTTGTAGGGGTTCCGCTCCATAAGGGGCAGCCAGTAGACGATGAACTCATTGGCCTCCCGGCGGGTGAGGCCCAGCTGCGCCAGGGCCTGCTCCAAAAAGGCCGCCGTGTCAGAGCCCTTTACGCAGAAGCCCCTTGTCATGTCCCACCGGGCATAGGTCTCGCCCTCCCAGTACAGGTAGTTGTAGGTCTGACCGCGCCTGTCCGTCAGGGTGCCGTCGGGGGCGGCGGTGACGGTCCAGCCGTCCTTGTAGGCGGGATAGGTGCAGGTGAGGTCGCCGTCCAGGGTCAAATGCACGGAGACCTGCGTCTCCTCCTCAGGGTAGAGGTAGATCACCGGCTTATAGTCCTCGTTGGGGTCCATCTGCCAATCGCTGGGGGCCAGGCTGATGAAATCGGCCTCCATCCGCTGGTTATCCTGGTCGTAGAGGATGTTTTCGCAGGTGCAGGTCACCTGGTCGCCCACGCACCACTCCGGGGGCAGCTCGCCGTTGAACTTAATCTCGTAGGGCATGGGAACCACGGGGCGGGCGAAGAAGCAGTCGGAGTAGATCCGGGAGATGATGACGGGGTCGGCCATGTCGTCCACAGGCTGGGCGGTCTCCGGGTTCAGCCAGGAGTCGGTGCAGGCCCGGTGGCGCAGATCCGTGGCCATCTCCCACTTGGTGGGCCGGAGCTGCGCGGGGGAGGTCTCCCGGATATTGCCGGTATAGTAGATCTCCACATCGCTGCCTACTTGGGCGCCGATGTCCTCCAGAGCGGCGGTATCCACCGAGATCGCGCTGCCCACGCCGGCCTCCATCTCATCCTCCACCGGCTGCACCAGGGCGTGGCCGCTCTGCAGTTCCAAAACGGTGGCCGTGAAGTGGTGGGGCGCATAGGCCTCCTCCCCGGCCCACAGCTCGTCGATGGACTTGAAGTTGTTCGGCAGCCAGTAGACCTTGGTGGCCTTGTAAACATCGGAACCGGTGTCCCGCTGCCACTTGACGATCTTATAGGTCAGGGCCGAGTAGGCCCGGGTGCCGCCGTCCTTGTACGTGCCGCTGGGAATGGGGGCAAAGAGGATGGCCAGCAGCACGACTCCTGCGATACAGATCCAGATTTTCTTTTTCATAGGGGGAACCTCCTTTTTATGGATTATCTGCGGCCTCCGGGGCCAGGAGAGCGGAGAGCGCAGCGCTCTGCTCCCGGGTCAGGGCCATAGCGCTGCCGGTGGTTATGTTAGTCAGAGTGTCGTCGGTCAGGCGGTATACGGTCTGGGGGCCGTCTTCGGCAAACAGGGTGATGGTGCGGCCCTCCGCCCCGGCGAGCTCACTGCCGCCGGGGAGCTCCGCCCCGGGGGCGCCGTTCAGCGCCGCAAGGGTGTCGGCAATGGCGCGGACGCGCTTCTCGTCGGTAATGGACGCGACCTCACCCGCCCCGCTGACATCGATGCGGCAGATGGCCGGGGGAGGGGATGCGGCGTTGTTCTTCGGCGGAGCGCCATCGGGGGAGGATGGTAGTCCGGGCCGCACAAGCAGACTGAAGGCCGTGAGACACAAAACCAGCGGCACACAGACCATGACCGCGCGAATGGCCCGCCGGCGGGCCCGGATCCGTTTTTCGCTGCGGCGGAACACCTCCGCCTGACATTCCTGCAGGCTTCTCATAGCAGCTCCATCCCCTCCTCTCCCAAAATGCGCTGCAGCTCCCGTTTGGCCCGATACAGCAGGTTATCCACCTGCTTGCTTTTTTTGCCCATGACCCGGGCGGCCTCGGCATAGGTCATCTCCTCGAAGTAGACCAGCCGCACCGCCGCGGCCATGTCCCGGGGCAGCTGCTCCAGGGCGGTGTTTACCCGGCGCTTGCGGTCATCGGCCAGGGCCAGCTCCTCCAGGGCAGCGGAGTTGTCCGCCAGGCCGTGGGCCTCGGAGAGCTCCGTGAAGCGGAGGATCCTGCGACGGCGGAGATAGTCCAGGGCGCGGCTCCGGCCTACCATGTAGAGATAGGTCTTCAGGCTCACCCGGAAGTTGTAGCGGTGCCGGTGCACCACCAGGTCGGAAAAGGCGTCGATGGCGATGTCCTCCGCGGCGTGGAGGTCATGCACAAAGCCGTTGATGAAGAAAACCAGCCCGCAAAACAGCTCCTGCATGATCTCCTCGAAGGCGCTCTCATCGCCGTCCAGAAAACGACGGTAGCTGTTGGCAGCGGCGTCCATGTGCTTTCCTCCTTTGGAATAAAGGCCCACGCGGAAGCCTTTCATTTATTATACGTTCGAGGGGGCCGCAGTTCCTTATCTTTTTTTCATTGCAGTAAAGAACAGACTATAAGCCCTTTGCCGGAAAAACCCAAGGGGTTTTTCGATAGTTTAAAAGAGGGAGAAACCGCTGGGGCTTCTCCCTTTCTGAATTTATTTTTGCTTTTTGGGTAGGTTGGCCAGGGTCACAAAGACCAGAATGACCACTACACCTACCGCCTGCAGGGGCGTAAAGGGATCCTTCAGCAGCAGCACACCGGCCAGCACCGATACCACCGTGCCGATATTCCCGATGAGGGATGCCTCGGAATTGGTGAGGGTGGCGTTGGCGAAGTTCAGCAAGCCGTAGGCGCCCACGGAGGACACCGCACCCAAGAAAAACACGCTGCCCCAGAAGGGCGCTGACTGTATAGCCGGAAGGAATAGCTCTGCCATCTGCCCGTGCCCCTGGATCAGTGCCGCCGGGACAAAGACTAACATGCCCATAAGAAACATGACGAAGGTGACCTCCAGGGGACTGAACTGCCGGGAGGCCCGGCGGCTTAGCACATAGTACCCCACATCGCATACCAAGGTCATCAGCAGGCACACAAAGCCCAGCAGGCTGATGCGGGTCTCACCGCCGGTCTCCACCAGGGCCACGCCGCCCACGCAGGCCACGGCGCACAGGATCTGCAGCTTGGTGACGGATTCGTGGCTGATGAATACATCTGCCAGAATGCAGATCACCGGCACCACTGCCAGCACCGTGCCTGTGACGGCGGAGGAGGTATAGCGGATGCTGCTGTTCTCAAACACCAGGTATAAAACCGGCTGCACCAGGCCCAGCAGCAGCACGCCGCCCAGGGGCTTGCCCCGGAGGGAAAAGGAAAACCACGCCTTGCCCCGGATGCGGCCCACCAGGGCGTTGGCCGCCACCACCAGGGACAGGGTAATCACCGCCGCCGTGAACCGGAAGCACAGCAGCACCGTGGTGGGAGCGATGGACAGGGCAATGCTGGAGAACATAAAGCTGAAGCCGAAGATCACAAAGGCGACGCAGGCGGTGATCACAGCTACGGTATGCTTGCGGGAGGGAGACATATGGGCACAACCTTTCCGTGGGGTATTTATTGTCGGATGGCAGCGGCAGACATGCCGCTTCGGCTTTTTCACCCGATAGAGCCGTGATTGTATCTTACCATGAAAAAAATGGGGCTGCAAGGGATTTTTCTGCGGCCCGCCGCATAGAATAACAGGTATATAATCGGAGGGGGGATATACCGTGGAGGAAAAAGAACAGCGGGATGTGGATGACATGATCTACGTGGACGAGTGGCGGGAGAGCGAACGATAGGATAAGGCAGACCGGCCCGGGCCGGTCTGCCTTTGTCAAACGATGGTAAGATGTATTATTCAATAGTGCCGCCGCCTAAAACCTGCTCCCCATCGTAGAGCACCACGGCCTGCCCGGCGGTGATGGCCCGCTGGGGCACATCGAACTCCACCCGGATGCGCCCATCCGGCAGGGGATGCACAGTGGCCGCCGCCTCCGTCTGACTATAGCGGGTTTTGGCGGTGACGCGGAGGGGAGAGGCGGGGGTTTCGCCGCTGATCCAGTTTACCCGGTCCGCCGTAAGGACGGAGGTGAACAGCTCCTCGTTGTCTCCCAGAAGAATGGTGTTGTCCCGGGCATTTTTCCGCAGGACATAAACGTGCTTTCCGGCGGAAACGCCCAGGCCCTTGCGCTGGCCGGCGGTGTAGCAGGGCAGCCCCTTGTGCTGGCCCAGCACATGACCCGCCCGGTCCACAAAATCACCGGGGGTCATCTTTACGCCGCCGTACTCCTGCAAAAAGCGCCCGTAGTCCCCATCCGGCACAAAGCAGATGTCCTGACTGTCGGACTTGTCGGCGTTGATGAGCCCCGCCTGGCGGGCACTTTGGCGGATGGAGGGCTTGTCATATTCTCCCACGGGCAGCAGCAGGTGGGCCAGCTGGTGCTGGCCCAGCTGGTAGAGGACGTAGCTCTGGTCCTTGCTCCGGTCCCGGCCCCGGAGGAGTCGGTATTTGCCGGAGGCTTCGTCAAACCCCACCCGGGCGTAGTGACCGGTGGCCAGGTAATCGTATCCCAGCAGCAGCGCCCGCTCCAGCAGCGCGCCGAATTTCAGACAGCGGTTGCAGTCGATGCAGGGGTTGGGGGTGCGCCCGGCGCGGTATTCGGCCACGAAATGGTCCATTACATCCCGGGCAAACCGCTCCGTCTCGTTGAAAACGTAAAACTTCATGCCCAGGCCGTAGGCCACGCTCCGGGCATCGGCGGCATCGTCGGCGGAGCAGCAGGTGCCCTCCACCTCGCCGTTATACAGGCGCAGCATGGCGCCGTCGCAGTCGTAGCCCTGCCGGCGCAGCAGCAGAGCGGCGGCGGAGCTGTCTACCCCGCCGGACATGGCCACTAAAACTTTCTTTCCGTTCATCATGCGTATCAGTCCAGATATTTTTCCTTGTAGCCCTCATAGGGCAGCGCGTCCGAAAGCTCCATCATCACCGGCTGGAACCCGCCGGCGTAGTGAAAGGGCACGTCCTGCACCAGGTGAACGCCGCAGCGCTCCGCCGGCAGGGAGACGGTGACGGTGGTACCCTTGCCCGCCTCGGACTGCAGCAGCAGATTGCCCCCCTGGCGCGCGGCAAAGCACCGGCACAGGCTCAGCCCCAGGCCCAATCCGTGGGGCAGGGGATCCATGCGCTCCGTGTGCAGGATGCGGTCGTACACCGTGTCCTGCAGGTCCGGATGGATGCCCCGGCCGGTGTCCGCCACCTGCAGCAGCGCCCGGTTTCCCTGCTGCAGGAGCGTCACCCGCACACGGCCGCCGGCGGGGGTGAATTTGGCGGCGTTGGACAGCAGGTTCCAAAAGATCCGGGCGGTGTATTCCCGGTTGATGCCCGCCGTCAGCTGCCGGGGACGCAGATCGGTCTCCAGGGTCACGCCGCAGACGGCCAGAGGCTCCCGGGCCTGGCGGCACAGCTCATCAAAAAAGGCCGTTAGATCCGTGTCCTGCCGAGGTAGGGGGGTATCCTCCGCCAGCATAACGGCGTCGGTGAGATTGGTAACGGTGCGCAGCAGACGGTAGTAGCTTTGACGCAAGATACAGGCATCCGGATCGTCCCCGGAGGATAGGGCAGCGTGCATATTGCCCAAGGTAGTGCGGAATTGAGCGGCGACGTTGGGCAGCACCTGGGTCAGGAGCTGCACCTCTTGAGGTGAATGTTCCATGCGGAATCTCCTTTCACCGATAGAATTTGCCGCGGGCGGGAATTTATCCCCACTGTTGACATCGACGAAAATATAAAATCCAGTGTAACATTATATCAGGAATAAATCGAAAAGACAAGAAGATTGCTAAAAAATTGCTAAAAAATACTATTTAATAGGTAAAAAAATAAATGTCGGAAAAAAGGGAAAACTATGAAAAATGTTATTGCATTTCTCAAAAGCAGAGGGTATAATAC
>CAVKFX010000067.1:0-16829 GCA_963655625.1 uncultured Eubacteriales bacterium
GAGGTGATCTTTCCGTTTTCCACGGTCATGCGGAAGCCATCGATGATGTTGCCGTCGTGGACCAGGGGCATGGAGGCCACCACCACGCCGTTGGCCCCGGTGCGCAGGGGCGCGGTGAACAGCTCCTCCGTGGGCATATTGGCCACAAAGGGCTGGCCTGCGGCGGTGCAGTCGTCCCCGGCCTCCCAGATGTGGTCCGCCGGCAGCTCCACGGTCAGGTCGGTGCCGAGGGAGTTGGTGTAGTGCAGGGACTTCAGGCGCAGGGCGTTGAGCTTTTCCTTGCGCCGGGAAAGGCTTTCCAGATGCTCCTGCCAGCGGCGAACGCTCTGTCCGTCCCCGGTGATGCGCACGGCCTTGAAAATAGCGTTCCACAGGCTCTCCATAGCCTGCTCCTCGCTTCGGTCGGGGAACACCCGCCCAGCCCAGGAGGGGATGGGAATGGACGCAATGCACCAGGGAAATCCGCTGCTCATCTGCAGCCGGTAAAAATCCTTCAGTGCCTTGCCGCTCACCCGCAGGGAGCGCACCCGGCGGTCCGGATCTACCCCCTTGAGATGCTCCGGATCCTCGGCGTCAATGGCCAGATATGCCGCCCCCTCGTTTGCATAGTCGTTAAAGAAATGCTGCCGCCACCGGGGCACCTCATCGAACACGGCGTCCTCCGCCCGGAGGAACTTCTCCCGGGCCAGATAGTCGTCATGCCAGTTCATCACCACCTCGCGGCAGCCCACATCGTAGGCCGCCGTGGCGCACAGCCGGGCGAAATAGGCACATTCCACCGGGCTGGAAATGACCAGGGTCTGCCCCTTCTGCACATGCAGGCCCACCTCAATGAGGAGCTTTGCGTATTCCCGGAGCTTTTCATTTTTCATATCCATAAATGCACTTCCTACATATAATTATTGTGTCCGTTATCCCAGTATATCCATCAGGTCATCGGTGCCCGTGGTCTTTGTGACCACCACCACATGATCCCCCTCATGGATGCAGGTGTTGCCGTCGGGGATGACGATCTCCTTGTCCCGGGCAATGGCTCCCACCAGAACTCCCTGCTTCAGGGGCAGGTCCTTCATGGGTCTGTCCAGCAGCTGGCGGCACTCCGGCCCGGCGGTGAACTCCAGGGCCTCCACCTGGCCGCCCATCATCTTATACAGGCTCTCCACAAAGCTGCCCTCGGAATTGGCCAGGGCCCGGACATAGCGGGTGATCTGATTGGCCACCAGGTCCTTGGGGCTGATGATGCTGCTGATGCGGGTATCCCGGACCAGGTCCATGTAGTTGGGGCGGGTCATCTTGGCCAGCACCTTGCCCACGCCGGCCCGCTGAGCGCTGAGGGCCATGAGCAGGTTCTCCTCATCCCGGTCCGTCAGGGACACAAAGGCGTCCGCCGCGAACACCCCCTCCTCCCGCAGGAGATCGTTGTCCGTGCCGTCCCCCTCGATGACGAGGGTGTCCGGCAGCTCCGCCGACAGGGTGATGCACTTTTGGTGGTTCATCTCCACGATCTGGGACTTGATGCCCCGCTTTTTAAGCTCCCACACCAAATACATGGCCGTGCGGCTGCCGCCCAAAATGGACACGGCCTTCACCTTCTGCTGGGAGTGGCCCAGGCTGTGGAGCGTATCCTGCAGCTGGCCCTTGGAGCCGATCATATACAGCTTGTCCCCCACCTGCGGCACAAATGCGCCGTTGGGAATCACCGTTTCGCCGCCATGGACAGCCACGCAGAACAGCACCTTGGCCGAGGTGTGGCTGCTGAACTCACTGAGAGAGCGCCCTGCCACAATGGTCTGGGCGGTGACGTCGAAGCCGATCATGTCGATGCGGCCCCGGGCAAAGGGCTCCACAGAGAAGGCCGAGGGCGTGGATACGATCCGGGCGATCTCCTGGGCCGCCGCCAGGTCGGGATTGATGACCATATCCAGGCCGATCTCTTTTTTCAGCATGTCCGCATCCCGGCGATACTCCGGGCTGCGCACCCGGGCAATGGTGTGGCCCGCCCCCAGCTTCTTGGCAATAAAGCAGCACAAAAGGTTCGTGTCGTCCAGGTTCGTCACGGCGATGACCAGGTCCGCGCTTTGGGCGCCGGCCTCCTTCAGCACCCGGATGGACGCGCCGTTGCCCTCAATGCACATAACGTCCAGGGCGTTTTCCGCCTTGTGCAGCGCGGCGGCGTTGTCGTCTACCATGACAATATCGTGGCGCTCGCCCGCCAGCTGGCTGGCAATGGCGTAGCCCACCTTTCCGTTTCCCACAATGATGATCTTCATTTTGTTCCTTCCTCCCCTTCCGGCGGATGAATGATTTTATTTTCTCTATGCGCCAGGCGGGAGCCATTATACTCCGCGCCCATAATAAGCACCTGTCCGGTCATATATAGCCACAGCAGCACCACCACAATGGTGGCAATGGAGCCGTACAACTCCGTATAATGGGCCACTTTTTCCACATAGTAGGAAAAGGCCACGCTCAACGCCAGCCAGGCCAGCATGCTCAGCAGCACCCCCGGCACCACCTCCCGCAGCGGGCACCTTCGTCCCCTGGCCAGCATATTCAGCGGCACCAGCACCAGCAGCATGATGACCCCCAGCACTGCAAAGCGCAGGGTCCCCCACACGTTGATAAACTGGTCCGGAATGTGGATCAGCCCCGAGACAAATTGCAGCGCCCGGCGGCCCACGGTGGTGAGCACGATGCTGGCAGCAATGGTGACGATAAGCCAAAGGGTAAAAATCAAATTACGCAATGTACCGCCAATCATACTGGGCGGCTGCGGCACGCCATAGGCCTTGCGCACGGAGTGCATCAGGCAGCTGGTGGCCCGCAAGGGAAACCACACCGAGAAGATTAAGCTGAACACCAGCAGCTGGCGGCTGGGGCTGGTAGACACATACTCCAAATAGCTGCCCACGATACCCAGTACCTGCTCGGGCAAAATGCGGCTCATGGCGGTAAGCGTCTCCTCAATGTCCAGATCCATCAAGCCCACCAGGGTGCTGATGAACACCAGCAGCGGGAAAATGGCAAACAGCAGATAATATGTCAGCGCCGCGCCGTCCCGTGCCACATCGTGGGCATAGTACCGGTCGATAAGATCCCGGATGAAGGCCAGCGGCTTGCCGCGTTTTCCGTTTTTGTTTCTTTTGATGCCGTTCTCCCCCTTCCGCCCGGGCGCACCCGGTCGTTCTGCGCCGCCTGTGCCGCGGCAACTTTTTGGTCATTATACCATAGAAACACTGCGAAATAAACCTTTTCTTCCGTCGTGGCCGCTTTTCGGTGTAAATCCACCCGTGCCGGACAAGTGTCCGTCAAAATTCCTAAAAATGGCTCTTAATTTT
The DNA here is from genome assembly GCA_963655625.1 of uncultured Eubacteriales bacterium. Lineage (GTDB taxonomy): Bacteria > Bacillota > Clostridia > Oscillospirales > Oscillospiraceae > Vescimonas. The sequence continues at coordinate 3,339 of CAVKFX010000067.1, forward strand.
GGAAAATAATTCCTATTGCTTTTTTCCATTATTATGCTATGATTGAGGAAAGTAATTTGTCATATTAAAAGAGGTGCAATTATGGATAATCTAACGAAAATCGTTCGCACGGAGATCGCTCGACAATACAAGAGCGTGCGTCAGTTTGCCTTTGCAGTGGATATACCTCTGTCCACCATTAACAGCGCTCTGCACAACGGCATTGGCGGTTCCTCCTTTGACACCGTGGTGCACATCTGCAAGACCCTGGGCATCAAAGCCCTTTCGGACGATTCTGCCTTCTACCTGACGGACGACACGCAGGATCTGCTGACCCAGTATGCCCAGCTGGACAGCTACGGCCGGCATACCGTAGCCACCGTGCTGAAGGTGGAGGCCGATCGCTGCAAGGAAGCCGCCGATACCTTCACCGGCGAAGCCGCGGCCTTTGGCGGCAGCTTTACCAGCGTGAATATGCCCGCAGGCGACGCCGCAGACGCTGTCAATGCTTTGCGCAGCCTGAAGAATAAGGAGTAAGAGGGGACCATTCCATGACACCTGTGCAGCGCGAGGCGCGCACATTTTTGTCGCAGCTCCATCATCGTCCGTTTACGGTTTCAGATCTTGAAAAAGCCCTGCAGGCGCAGGGCTTTTCCTTGGTTGAGTACAGCCGCGTTTCCAACGGCAGGGAGGTCACCACTCTGCTCACCTCCCTGCGCCTGTTTGATTATGCCGCCCGGCAATCCGCCTTCACCTATCAGGATCCCCATCTGCGCATCGTTTTTATGCAGGAGAATCTGTCCCAGCAGGAGCAGATGATCCTGCTGAGCCATGAGCTGGGGCATATCCTGTGCCGGCATCTGGAGCAGTCTCCCGCCACCGGCCCCGGCAGCAGCGTCCTGCAGGAGCAGGAAGCCAATGAATTCGCCTCCATCCTCCTGCGGTATAACCGCCGCCGCAAGCCCCGGCGCATCGCCCTGTGGAGCGGCATCGGCCTGGCCGCCGCGGCGGCGCTGGTGGTGCTGGTTCTGTGCCTCCTGCCCGGCGGAGCCAACCGGACGGTGTACTTGACGGAATCCGGCCGGTGCTACCACAAGCAGGACTGCCAATACGTCATCGGCAAGGACAATACCACCGCCGTGACGGAGCAGCAGGCCAAGGATTCCGGTTACGACGCCTGCACCTGGTGCTTTGGCCACAGCGCATCGTGAATACATACATTTCCATGCAGCGGGGTGAAAACGCCATGCATACCAAACCCGAAAAATGGGATTACATCATTTCCGGCAAGCCCTACGGCATCACACGGATGGTGGTCGTCGGCGTTTTTGCCGCGTTTTTCATCGTGCTGACCATTGATCAGCTGCAGCCGGGCCCCAACAAAGTCCCCTTCGTTGCTCTCGCTTTCGGCGGGATCGCCACCCTCATGACAGTGACCCTGGTAAGGCTCATAGGCCGCTATTTTTACTATAAAATTTGCATCGGCCCCGGGGGTTTTTACTTCAAAACAAATCCCTTTAACGGAAAATATTACAAATACACCGATGTAGAGCGCTGCGGCGAGGGGGTCATAAAAGCCCATCCCAGCGCAGGAAGCGCCGCCTCGGCAGCGGAACGTCACTTTTTCTTTTTTACCGACCGTAACGGGAAAAAGCACGAGGCCCTGCTCGAATACCCTCTGTATAAAGACGAGATCATAATACTGACAGGACGCATCAACAGTGCCCAAGAAGATTCACTAAACTAAAAAGCCGACGGCAGCCGCACCCTTACCGCAGCTGCCGTCTTTATTTTTTCGTCCCATTCGCATTCCACCCCGCCGGGCGGGCTGCCTCCCGCCCCGGGCGGACAGGGTCGTCCGCCCCTACAAGCGATTTTGCAATTTCGCCGTAGGGCCGATGCCCACATCGGCCCGCCCGCTGCACTTACTTGTAATGCACCCGTAGGGGGCGGCGTCCCCGACGACCCGCCCGCAGGCATTTCTTGTCACGCTCCGTAGGGGCCGATGATCCTGTTGCGGTACCCAAAATTTTCGCGCCGCCTTACGGCGAACGCCCCCAATTTTGACCGCGGCCACTCGCTCACTTCGCTTCATCTGCCACCGGCAGCGCTCAGTTCGCTCCCCACATCGGCCCGCCCCTACCAGCTCACAGTTTATCCGTAGGGGCGGGGTTCTACCCCGCCCGCGGGAGAGGCACGCACCTCACGATGCGCTTCCGTAGGGCGGGGTGCCCTCACCCCGCCGCCCGATAACCACCGCACCCCATGCAAAAACCCTGTCATTGCGAGGGCGCTCCGCGCCCGTGGCAATCCGCCTCCTATTGCCTGTTACGCAAAAGGCCGCCTCACCGGGAAATTCCCGTAAGGCGGCCTTATTTTACTTACTGACCTTATGCACGCCGGTGAAGAAGTACCGGCCCAGGCCGTCACCGAACACACCGGTGAACGACTCCGACAGGCTCCAGCTGCGGGTGCTGCAATACAGGGGGATCACATTGCCCTGCTCCAGCAGCAGGTGCTCCGCGTCCTCTAAGTAGGCGTCCCGGGCCTCCTGGCTGGCGGACACCGCCGCCACACGCAGGAGCATGTCATAGGCGCTGGAGGTGAAGTTGGCGTAGTTATCCTCCTCGCCCATGCGCCAGCGGTTGAGGAAGCCCGTGGCGTCATTGCGGTCACTGGTGACCCGCAGCGCCGCCAGGGTATATTCGCCCCGCTCCAGGGCCTGGGTGATCTCCGCGCCGGAAACGCCCTTGAGCGTCACGCTCAGCCCCAGCTTTTCCTTCCAGGTCTTCTGCAGCAGCAGCGCCAGGGAATCCGTGGTGCCGTCCGATTCATAGAGCATGATCACCGGGGCCAGGCTCGCCAGCTTGGCGGCGGTGTAGCCCGCCTCCTGCATCATCTCCTGGGCCGTCTGGCAATTTTTCTCATAGTTCTCGCTGTCATTGTCCACGGCGGGGCCGAAATCGCGGAACTGGCCGCCCGTTGTGCTGCGGATGCCCCGGGTCACCAGGCCCTCCGCCGCCAGATGCGTCCGGGAGCCCAGCAGCTCGGCAATGGCGTTGCGGTCAACGACCAGGCCCATGGCCCGGCGGACATTTTCATTGCTGGTCAGGTCGGACAGCTGGTTCAGCAGCACCACGCTGGTCTCGGGATAGTAGTCCGGCATCCAGCTGTCGATCTTCTTGGCCACGGCCTCGTCCGTCAGTCCCAGGACGAAGTCCGCATCTCCCTGCTCAAAAAGGGAGTTGGCCGTCTTCACGTCCGCCGTAAAGCGGAAGCTGATGCTCTCCGGGCCCAGGCGGCGGGCGTCGTGATACCCGGCCGTCTGCTGCAGCAGCATGGTGTCGTTTTCCCAGGATGCAACGGTGTAGGGGCCGTTGGTGACCAGGGTGTCCGGCGACATGGACCAATTCTCCTGAGCCGCTGCGGCGCTCTGCACCGGCATAGTCGCCGCCGCCGTGCAAACGCTGTCGATGAAATACGGACAGCGCCCGGAAAGCACCACCACAAAGGTCTCGTCATCCGGTGCGGAAACCTGCAGCGCATCCTCCCCCGTCCGGGCAGTGCTGTAACCGGCCACCATGTCCAGGATCCTTGCGTTTTTCGAGCCGGTGGCGGGGTCTACCAGCCGTTTCCATGCGTATACGAAATCCTGGGCCGTGACCTTGGTGCCGTCGGACCAGGCGGCGCTGGAGCGGAGCTTGAAGGTATAGGTCTCCTGCCCCTCGGCGGTAGTGTCGCACTGGTAGCTGCGGGCCACCCCGCTCACCGCCGTGGTGCCGCCGTTTCCGTCGGACTGCAGCTTCATGAGATTTTCAAACAGATGGCTGACCACGGTCTTTTCTTCGTCGGTGGAGGCCATAGCCGGGTCCAGCGTGGCCGGAACGCTGCTCATAGCCACCCGGAAGGAGACTCCGTCCTCCCGGTGGCAGCCGGTCAGCAGCCCCAGCAGCAGCGCAGCCGCCAGCAGCAGGCCCGCCCGTCGTTTCAGTTTCGTCATAATATGTCCGCTCCTTTTGCGTGAAATGGGCTCACTTCTTCTCCGGCACTACCTGGCCGTTTTCATCCACCGAGGCGGGAATGATCTGGCTGCGGGTGTTGCGGGCGATGTCGTCCAGCCGCATGCGGCTGGGGAAATCCGACAGCAGGGTGTAGGCCACGCCGTGGCGCTTGGCCCGGCCCGTGCGGCCGATGCGGTGGATATAATACTCGTTTTCATCGGGCACGTCGTAGTTGAACACCGCATCCACATCGTCCACGTCGATGCCCCGGGCGGCCACGTCCGTGGCCACGAATACATGGAGCTTGCCCTCCCGGAACAGGGCCATCACCGCCTCCCGCTTGCGCTGGGGGATGTCCCCGTGGATGCACTGGGCATCCAACCCCCGCATCTGCAGGAACTTGGTCAGCCGCTCCGTGGAGCCCTTGGTGTTGCAGAAGCACATGACCCGCTCCAGGTTCTCCCCGGCGATGATCCGGGCGATGGTATCCACCTTCGCATCCGAGGGCACCTCCAGCCGGTACTGCAAAATGTCCGGCTTATTCTCCTTGGTGGCCTGGACAGTGATTTCCTCCGGGTCCCGCTGATACACCCAGGAGATGTCCATGACCTCCCGGGAAATGGTGGCCGAGAACATGCCCAAATTCTTGCGGTTCGGGATCTTGTCCAGGATCCGGGTCACATCGTGGATGAAGCCCATGTCCAGCATGCGGTCCGCCTCGTCCAGCACCACCGTCTGCACCTCCTTCACCGAAACGGTGCGGCGCTTCATGTGGTCGGACAGGCGGCCCGGGGTGGCCACCACGATCTGGGGCTTCCGTTTGAGGGCGTTTATTTGCTTGCCGATGGGCTCGCCGCCGTACAGGCACACCACCCGCAGTCCTTCGTGGCACACGGCCACCTCCCGCAGCTCCTGGGTGATCTGCATAGCCAGCTCCCGGGTGGGGGCCAGGATCAGTGCCTGCACCGCCTCGCTCTCCCGGTCGATGCGCTCGATGATGGGCAGGCCGAAGGCCATGGTCTTGCCGGTGCCCGTGGGGGCCTTGGCGATGACATCCTTCCCCGCCAGCATGGGCGGGATGCAGCCCGCCTGCACGGGCGTTGATATGTTATATCCTTTGTTTCTTATGGCGCGCATGGTAGGCTCCGACAGGCCGAAGCTGTCAAAGGGCACGCCCTGTGTAATGTCCATAGTATTGATCCTCTTTTTGTCATAGTTTGTCATAGTATATCAATATACATTTTACCACAACTGTCAACCGATGAAAAGAGGGAAATATGGCGGACCGGCGGCGGGCAGACCGGGCAAGGCAAAGCGGCGGCACCGGGTGGGTGCCGCCGCTTGGGGGATAAAATTCTGTTATCAATCCCGGCAGGGGACGTGCCAGATATCCCGAGCATAGTCCCGGATGGAGCGGTCCGCAGCGAACACGCCGCTGCGGGCGATGTTGTGCAGGCTGATCTGATTCCAGCGGGTGCGGTCACTGTAGGTCTCCATCATGCGGCGGCCGGCGTCGCAGTAGGAGACGAAGTCCGCCAGGAGCAGGTACTGGTCCGCCGGGCAGTCGCCGCCGAAGAGCAGGCGGCGGTAGATGTCCTCATAGCTGACCCCGTCCCGGAAGCCGTCCCGGATGGAATCCAGCACCCGGCGCAGCACGGGGTCCCGGTCATACAGCAGCTTGGGGTCATAGTGCCGGGAGAGGGCGGCGGCCTCCTCCGCCTTCAGGCCGAAGAGGAACATATTCTCGTCCCCCAGCACCTGGTGCATTTCCACGTTGGCCCCGTCCAAGGTGCCGATGGTCACGGCGCCGTTCATCATGAACTTCATATTGCCGGTGCCGCTGGCCTCCTTGCCGGCAGTGGAGATCTGCTGGGACACCTCGCTGGCGGGCATGAGCATCTCCGCCATGGAGACCCGATAGTTCTCCAGGAATACCACCTGCAATCTATCCTTGCAAATGGGGTCGTGATCGATCTGATCGGCCACGGAGCCGATGAGGCGGATGATCCGCTTAGCCACGGCATAGCCCGGGGCGGCCTTGGCGCCAAAGAGGAAGGTCTGGGGGCGGAAATCCATATTGGGCTCGTCCTGCAGGCGCTGATAGAGATAGAGAATGTGCAGCACATTCAGCAGCTGCCGCTTATACTCATGCAGGCGCTTGACCTGGGTGTTGAACACGGCGTCGGTGTTGAGCACCACCCCCTGCTGCCGCTTGGCCCAGCGGGCAAAGCGGGCCTTATTCTCCTGCTTGATCTCCGCCAGCTGCGCCAGCACCGCGGCATCGTCCGCAAAGGCGTCCAGCTTGCTCAGGGCATCGGGGTGCAGCAGGTAGTCATCGCCGCCGGTAAGGTCGCAGATGAGGCCATGGAGGCCGGGGTTGACCTGGCTGAGCCAGCGGCGGTGGTCCACGCCGTTGGTAACGTTGTGGAATTCCTCCGGGTGCATCTGATAGGCATCCCGGAACACGTCCCTGCGCAGGATCTCCGTGTGCAGGGCGGACACGCCGTTGACGCTCATGCCCCCGGCGATGCACAAATTTGCCATACGCACGCCGCCGTCCCATACGATGGCCAGCTTCTCGGTCTTGGCGGGATCGTGGTAGAAATCCTCCACCTGCTTTTGCCAGCGGTGGGCAATCTCCACAATGATCTGCCAGATACGGGGCAGAAGGGTTTCAAACAGGCTTTGGGGCCAGCACTCCAGGGCCTCGGCCAAAACCGTATGGTTGGTGTAGGCCACGCTGTTTTTGGTGATCTCCCACGCCTCGTCCCAGCCCATACCCGCGTCATCCATGAATATGCGCATCAGCTCCGGAATTACCAGCGTGGGGTGGGTGTCGTTGATCTGAATGACGTTTTTTTCATGGAAGTTCCGCAGGGTGCCGTACACCTCCAGATGCTTGCGGGTAATGGATTGGATGGTGGCGGATACGAAGAAATACTGCTGCTTCAGACGCAGAGACTTACCCTCATAGTGATTGTCCTCGGGATAGAGGACCTTGCTGATGGCGTCGGCCATGGTGCGCTCCTCGCTGGCCTGGAGGTACTGGCCCCGGCTGAACAGCTGCATGTCCACGGGCTTTGGGCTGCGGGCCTGCCAAAGCCGCAGGGTATTGACATGGTCGGTCTTATAGCCGGCAATCTCCATATCGCAGGGCACAGCCAGAACCCTTGTGTAGTCCTCGTGGACCACCATCAGCTGGCCGCCGTCCCACTTGGTGCGAACGGTGCCGCCAAAGTGGACCTCCTCCGCCTCCTGAGGCCGGGGCAGCAGCCACGCGCCGCCGATGTCCTGCCAATCGTCAGGCAGCTCCACCTGCTGACCCTCCACGATCTTCTGCTTGAATATGCCCAGCTCGTAGCAGATGGAGTAGCCCGTGGCAGGGATATTCAGTGTGGTCATACTGTCCAGATAGCAGGCAGCCAGGCGGCCCAGGCCGCCGTTGCCGAGGCCGGCATCCGGCTCATGCTCAAACAGATCTGCCGCCTTGAAGCCCAGCTCCTCCACCGCCTGGGTAAGGGGCTGAGTCAGGCCCAGGTTATAGGCGTTTTTCATGAGGCTGCGGCCCATGAGAAACTCCAGGGACAGATAATGCACCTGCCGGAGCTGGCGGGCGTCCGTATCCTCCCGGGTGGTGATGTTCCGCTCGGCCATGATGTCCCGCAGGACCATGGCGCAGGCCCGGAGCATGTCCCCGTCCCCCGCCTGGCGAGGGGTGCAGCCGCAGTTGATGCGCAGCTTCTGTTCAATAGCTTCTTTCAGTGTATCCTTGGTCATTTGTGTTTCACCTCGATGTGTCGGTAATATGCTCATACAGGGCCCCATAGGCCCCGGCGCTGACGTTCCAGCTGAAATCGTCTGTCATGCCGCACCTCTGCACCCGGCGGAAGCCGTGGAGGTCGCTCCGATACAGCTCCACCGCCTGGGAGATGACATACTGCATGTCAAAGGCGCTGTAATCGGCAAAGACAAAGCCGTTGCCGTCCTCCTGCCCCATTTGGCAGGAGCGGACGGTGTCCGCCAGGCCGCCGGTCTGGCGGACAATAGGCACGGCGCCGTAGCGCATGGCGATCATCTGAGAAAGGCCGCAGGGCTCGGAGCGGGAGGGCATGAGAAACAGGTCACTGCCGGCATAGATCCGGTGGGCCAGATCCTCATTATAGCCGATATAGGCGCACAGGCGGCCCTTATAGCGGTTTTCGGCATAGCGGAGGAAGTTCTCATACTGCTCCTCCCCGCTGCCCTGGAGTACCAGCTGGCAGCCGGTGCGCATGATACTGTCCAGGCTCTCGCAGATGAGGTCGATGCCCTTGTGCCCCACCAGACGGCTGATCATGGAAATAACAGGCACATCGCTCTGCACCTGCAATCCCAGCTCCTGCTGCAGGGCCTTCTTGCAGGTGGCCTTGCCCCGGAGGTTCCGGACACTGTAATGGGCCGGAAGTACCGGGTCCGTGGCCGGGTCAAACACTGTGGTATCGATGCCGTTTACGATGCCGCTGAATTTCTCCCCGCAGCTTTGCACCACAGACTCCATCCCCTGGGCATAGGCGCTGAGGTGGAGCTGCCGGGCATAGGTGGGACTGACGGTGGTGACGGCGTCGGCGCAGAGCATCGCCCCCTTCATGAGGTTCACGCAGCCGTCCATCTCCAGGGTGCCGCCGTCATACCAGCCCCGATCCAGGCCGAACAGATCCGACACCGTATTCGCTCCGAACTTGCCCTGGTACTCAATATTATGAATAGTGAACACCGTGCGGATGCCCCGCAGGGCGTCCCACCGGCCGGTGAGGTCCTGCCGGTACACCGGCACCAGGGCCGTCTGCCAATCGTTGCAGTGGATCACCTGTGGCATCTCGTCCAGCAGGGGCAGCAGATCCAGCACCGCCCGGGAGAAGAAGCCGAAGCGCTCGCCGTCGTCCCCCTCGCCATAGAGCCGGCCCCGGGCAAAGTAATGCTCGTTATCCACAAAATACCAGGTGACGCCCCGGTGTTCCAGAGAAAACAGCCCGCAGTATTCATGCCGCCACGAAAGGTCCACATAGATGAACCGGCGGAAGGTCATCTGCCGGCGCCACTGCTTAGAAATGGTGTCATACAGCGGCAGCATCACCGCCACGCGGTGGCCCCGGGCCGCCAATGCCACCGGCAGGCTCCCGGATACGTCCGCCAGGCCGCCTGTTTTACAGAAGGGGGCGGCCTCCCCCGTTACATACAGAATATTCACCTTACATTACACCTCCGCGCCCTTGCCCAGCACCAGGGGGTACTTCTCCGCCCCCTCCAGGTGTACGCCCGGGCCGATCTTTACCGCTTTATCCGCGATGACATGGCGCACCACGGCGTCCTTTTTCACCACAGTGTCCCTGAAGAGAATGCAGCCGTCCACCACGGCGCCCTTTTCCACCCGGACGCCCCGGCTGAAAATGGAATTACGGACGCTGCCCTGGATGTCGCAGCCGTCGTCCACCAGGGAGTTCACGCAGCCGCCCTGGGGATCCATATAGGTGGAGGCGGCATCGTTTTCCTTGGCATAGACGGGCCTGTCGGGGCAGAACAGATCCTGCCGCACGGCGGGATCCAGCAGGCGCATGCTGCTGGCATAGTACCCGGCCACATCGGTGATGTGGGCCGCAAAGCCGTGAAACACATAGCCCCGGATGTGCAGCTCCTTAGTCAGGCCCTGGAGGACGCAGCCCTGGAAGCTGTACTCATGGCGGCTGACAAACCGGTCCACCAGGGAAAGCAGCAGGTCCGTCCGCAGCAGGAAGATCTGCAGGCAGCGCAGGCCCTGGTGCTGCTCCTCCACCGCCTCCATCACCCGGCCGGTCTCGTCCAGGTTCAGATACAGGCCGTCCCCCGTGGAGGGGGCGCACACCGCCGTGATGTCCGCGCCGGTTTTTATATGTGTCTCCAGCACCGCCTTCAGGTCGATATTCAGGGCCACATCGCTGTCGGCCAGAAGCACATAGTCCTGCCGGATATGGCGCAGATAATCCTTCACCACGTCCAGGGCCTCCAGCTTGCCCCGGAAGCGGCCGTTGCCCCGGGCGCTGTTATAGGCGAACACCGGCAGCAGCGTCAGCCCCCCGAAGCTGCGGGAGAGATCCCAGCTCTTGCCGCTGCGCAGGTGATCCATCATGCTCTGGCACTTGCCGTGCATGATGACCCCCACGTCCCGGATGCCGGCGTTGACCATGTCCGAGAGGATGAAGTCCACCATCCGGTATGAGCCGCCAAAGGGCACGGAGCCGTGGATGCGGGGCTCCGTCAGCTCCCGCAGGCCGTTGCTTTTTTCATAGGAAAAGATGATGCCGTGCATTTCGTTCATACTTTCGCCTCCTGTCCGTGGGTCTTATCCAGCATGGTCCCGGCGGGGACTGTTTCCCCGGGGGCCACCTTTGTCCGCGGACCCAGCACCGCCACGCCCCATTTGTCGGGATCGGCGGCCGTCTCCGGCCCGGCGCCTACATGGGCGTCCTCGCCCACCAAGCTGTTCTCGCCCAGGATGGCATATTCCACCCGGGCACCCTTTTTTACCACCGCGCCGGGCATGAGCACGGAGTAGGTGACCACGGCGCCCTCCTCCACCACGGCGTTGTAGCTGAGGACGGTGTTCTTCACCTCGCCCCGGATGTCGCAGCCCTTGGCCACGGCGCTGTTGCCTACGTCCGCCGTATCGGCAAAAAAGGCCGGCGGGCAGGAGGGCGTGCGGCTGTAAATGGGCCAGCGCTTATCCAGCAGGTTCAGGCCCGAGCCGGGAGAGAGCATATCCATATTGGCATCCCACAGGGAGTCCAGAGTGCCTACGTCCTTCCAGTACCCCTCGAAGCGGTAGGCCACCATCTTCTCCCCGGCCTTCAGCATGGCGGGGATGACGTTCTTGCCGAAATCATTGGCCGAGTCGGGGTCCGCATCATCCTGCAGCAGGTAGGCCCGGAGCTTTTTCCAGGTGAAGATGTAAATGCCCATGGAAGCCAGATTGCTCTTAGGCTTTGCGGGCTTTTCCTCAAACTCCGTAATGGTGTCTGTCTCGTCCACATTCATGATGCCGAAGCGGCTGGCCTCCTGCCAGGGCACCTCCATCACGGAGATGGTGCAGTCCGCCCCGGTCTCCTTATGGCGGCGGAGCATCAGAGAGTAGTCCATCTTATAGATATGATCCCCGGAAAGCACCGCCACATACTCCGGATCATACAGATCCACAAATCCGATGTTTTGGCAGATGGCATTGGCCGTGCCCTTATACCAGGTGGCACCGGTGTTGCTCTGATAGGGGGGCAGGATATGTACGCCGCCGTTCATGCGGTCCAGCTCCCAGGGCTGGCCGCTGCCGATGTAGTTGTTCAGCTCCAGAGGGCGGTACTGGGTCAGCACGCCCACGGTGTCGATGCCGGAGTTGGTACAGTTGGAGAGCGGAAAGTCAATAATGCGAAACTTCCCCCCAAAGGGGACCGCCGGCTTGGCCATGTCCCCGGTGAGCACATAAAGCCGGCTGCCCTGACCCCCGGCCAGCAGCATGGCGATACATTCTTTTTTCACAGATGATTCGCTCCTTTCTTCCGGTTATACTTTCCAGCGCCCCGCAGATACACCGTACCCAGGGGCGGGATCCGAACAGCGATAGAGGTCTCGCGCCCGTGGGACGGGACGGCCTCCACCGGTATGGGCCCTTCATTGACGGCACCGCTGCCGCCCCACCGGAGGGCGTCGGTGTTGAAAACTTCCTTGTAGCTCGCCTTTTCCGGCACGCCGAAGCGGTAATTCTCCCGCAGCACCGGGGAGAAATTCACCGCGCACACAAGCTCCCGGCCCCGGCGGTCCCGCCGGAGGAACACGATGACGTTGTTGTGGTTATCGTCCGGCACCAGCCAGGTAAAGCCGTCCCAATCCAGGTCGTTTTCCCACAGGGCCGGGGTTTTCCTGTAAAATCGGTTCAGCGCCCGGATGCACTCATGGGTGGCGGAGACCAACGGGTCCTGCAAAACGCCCCAATCCAACTGCCCGGCAAAATCCCATTCCTTCCACTGAGGCAGCTCACCGCCCATGAACAGGAGCTTGCACCCCGGGTGGGCCAGCATATAGGCTAAAAAGCCCTTGACACCGGCCAGCTGCATGCCCTCGTCCCCAGGCATCTTGCCCCGGAGGGAACCCTTCATATGCACCACCTCGTCGTGGGAGATGGGCAGCACGAACCGCTCGGAAAAGGCGTACATCATGGAAAAGGTGACGTCCTTATGGTGGTGCTGGCGGAAATAGGGGTCCATCTTCAGGTAGTGGCACAGGTCGTTCATCCAGCCCATGTTCCACTTCAGGTCAAAGCCCAGCCCCTCGTTCCCCGTCACATGGGGCCAGGCGGTGGACTCCTCCGCGATCATCAGCGAGCCGGGCTTTTCCCGGTGAACGGTGCGGCACAGCAGCTGCAGAAACTCCACCGCTTCCAAATTTTCCCGACCGCCGTTCCGGTTGGGCCGCCACTGGGTGCGTCCGTAATCCAGGTACAGCATGGAGGCCACGGCGTCCACCCTAAGGCCGTCCATATGGTACTCCCGCAGCCACCATAGGGCCGACGAGAGGAGGAAGCTGCGCACCTCGCCCTTTCCATAGTCAAAGACCCGGGTGCCCCAGCCCTCATGCTCCCATTTCAGGCTGTCGGCGTATTCATACAGGCAGGTGCCGTCAAACTCCAGCAGGCCCTGCTCGTCCTTGCAGAAATGGGCCGGCACCCAATCCAGAAACACCGCCAGGCCCGCCCGATGGAGCCGGTCCACCAGGTACTTAAGATCCCGGGGGGTGCCATAGCGGGAGGTGGGGGCGAAATACCCCGTACACTGGTAGCCCCAGGAATCATCCAGGGGGTACTCCGTCACGGGCATCAGCTCCACCGCCGTGTAGCCCATATCGGGCACATACCGGGCCAGCTCATCGGCCAGCTTTCGGTAGTTAAAGGGACTGCCGTCGGCGTAGCGCCGCCAGGAGCCCGGATGCACCTCGTAAATATTCAAAGGCCGGGTCAAAAGAGGCTTTTCAATGAGGCTTTCCTCCCAGGCGCCGTCCTGCCAGACATAGTCCAGGGGCGCCAGCTTGCTGTCCGTCCCGGGGCGGGTGGCGGCGTGAAAGGCGTAGGGGTCCGCTTTCCACACGGCCCGCCCGTCCGCCTGGGTCAGGCAGAACTTATAGCTGTCGTAATCCTTTGCCCCGGGGACAAAGCACTCCCACACGCCGTCTGCGCACTGCATGGGAATCTGCTCCCAGCCGGAAAAGTCCCCGGCCAGGCTCACCGCCCGGGCGTGGGGCGCCCACAGGCGGAAGCGGAAGCCGCCGGATTCCGGATGCGCCCCGAACCAGTCCGCCGCGGCGCACCAGGTGCCGCCAAAAAACGCCTCTTTATCCACCTGGGCCACCTCCTCATTCTCTCCATTCTATCATCCCGCCGGGCCGGAACCTGCCGAAACGGACGGGATCTGATTGCATTATTTTACCCCAATTCCCGCGCCCCGTCAAGAAACGC
>CAVKFX010000068.1:0-8111 GCA_963655625.1 uncultured Eubacteriales bacterium
GGGTGGAGCTGGCCCGCCGGCTCAAGGGACAGGCGCCCCTGGATTTTCCCCAGGAGACGGCCATCGGCGCCCTGGGTCTGTATGTGAGCAATGAAAGCGTGGGCGTTTTCCAGCCTATGAATATCAATTTCGGTATCATTCCGCCCCTTGACCACAGGGTAAAGGGAAAGCGGAACAAGAATGCGGAGCTTTCTGCCCGTTCTTTGCAGATTATTGACCAAATGCGCGAGGAGGTGCTGAGCTGATGAAGATCATTGTAGACGCTATGGGCGGCGACAATGCGCCCCTGGAGATCGTAAAGGGCGCCCTGGCCGGACAGAAGCACTGGGGCGTGGACATTGCCCTCACCGGGGACGAGAGCGCCATCCGGGATGCCCTGGCCCGGTGCGGCCAAGGGGAGCTGCCCCAGGGGGTGGAGATCGTCTCCGCCTCCCAGACAGTGGACATGTGCGATGACCCGGCCACGGTGTTCCGCCGGAAGAAGGACACCTCCATGGGTGTGGGATTGACTATGCTCCGAGAGGGGAAGGCGGATGCGCTGGTCTCCGCCGGGTCCACCGGGGCCCTGCTCACCGGAGCGACTCTTATCACCAAGCGCATCCACGGCATCCGCCGGGCTGCTATGGCCCCGGTGATCCCCACCACCACGGGACAGGCTGTTTTGATCGACTGCGGCGCCAACGCCGAGTGTACGCCGGAGTACCTGGTGCAGTTTGCCTATTTGGGCAGCTTTTATGCCCAGCAGGTGCTGGGCCTGGAGAGGCCCCGGGTGGGCCTGCTGAACATCGGCGCCGAGGACAGCAAGGGCACGGACCTGCAGAAGCAGACCCTGGCCCGGCTGAAGGAGGCCGATGCTGCCGGCCACCTGCACTTCATCGGCAACATCGAGGCCAAGGAGGCCATCAAGGGCAGCTGCGACGTCATCGTGACGGACGGCTTTTCCGGGAACATCCTGCTCAAGACCATGGAGGGCGTGGGCTCCTTTGCCGGGTCGGCCCTGAAGAGCATGTTCAAAAAAAATATGCTGACAAAGCTGGCCGCTCTGGCGGTGATGCCGGGCCTCAACGACTTCAAGGCCAAGCTGGACCCCAATAAGGTGGGCGGCACCGCCTTCATCGGGATATCCAAGGCCGTCATCAAGGCCCACGGGGCCTCCAACGCCGAGGCCATTGAAAATGCCGTCGGCCAGGCGGCGGCCTTCGCCCGCAGCGGCCTTATTGAAAAAATTGAGGAAAATGTGAATTTGATGAAAATTGAGCAGTAAATGCCTATTTGACTATTGACATACCTACGCCGATGCCGTATTATTTTTCAAGACATATCCGAAAGGAGAAAAATTCGATATGACAGCAGAGGAAATTTTTAAAACGATGCAGGACCTCATCGCCGAGCAGTTTGCCATCGACGCGGAGGAGATCACTCTGGACAGCTCTTTTGTGGATGACCTGGGCGCCGACTCCGTGGATCTGGTGGAGCTGGTGATGGCCATGGAGGAGGAGTTTGACGTGGGCGAGATCGATGAGGAGGATCTGGCCGGGCTCAAGACCGTCCGGGACTGTGTGCAGTATTTGAATCATAAAATCAACGGTTGAAAAAAGAGACCCTACCGTTCAAAAGACCTCGCAGAATTTGCGTCTGCTGACGCCCAAAAGATCATTTTCGCCCGCGACATGTGCGTGGGCGAAAATTCTTATTCGCCTGCGAGGTCATTTGTCGGACAGGCTGCTGTAAAAGCAGGAATTTACAGCCACGGTAAGGAAGGGTGTGCGCGGGAAACCCAAGAAGGGTGTCCTGCGCCATTCAAATCCATAGTTTTGGAATCTTTTTCAAAGATTCCAAAACTTATGCGGCGGGGCGAAAAGCATTTTCGGCACGCCGGGGTTTCCTTTTTCAGCTGTGGAGAGGAGTTTTTTTCATGTTCACACTGGAGGAAAAGCTGGGCTATCGGTTCAGAAACCGCGCCCTGCTGGAAAACGCTCTGCAGCACAGCTCCTATGCCAACGAGCACCGGGGCAGCGGCATGCGCAGCAATGAGCGGCTGGAGTTTTTGGGTGACGCCGTGCTGGGCGTGGTGACGGCAGACTACCTGTACAAAAAGCATCCGGACCTGCCGGAGGGGGATCTGACCCGCATCCGGGCGGCGCTGGTGTGCGAGGAGAGCCTGCACGAGGTGGCCCAGAGCCTGGATCTGGGCCGGCACCTGAAATTGGGCCGGGGTGAGGAGCAGGGCGGCGGTCGGGAGCGGCCGTCCATTCTGGCGGATGCCACGGAGTCCGTATTTGCCGCGGTTTATTTGGACGGCGGCATGGAGGCGGCGGCGTCGCTGATCCACCGGGTGCTGCTGGACAAGGAGCGGGAGGAAGCCGTGGAGGAGCGCCGCCGGGACTACAAGACCGAGCTGCAGGAGCTGGTGCAGCGCAAGAGCGGCTCCACCCTGAGCTATCGGATGGTGGGCTCTGACGGGCCGGACCATGCCAAGGTCTTTGAGGCGGCGGCCCTGCTCAACGGGGAGGCGTATTCCACCGGTACCGGCCACAGCAAGAAGGAGGCGGAGCAGTCCGCCGCCCGGGCGGCTCTGGAGAAGCTGAAAGGACAGAATTGAATCGCATACGTAAGAGATCCGCGGCCACATGGCCGCGGATCTCTTACGTATGCGGCCATGCCCAATAAGCAGCTGCAGCATAAGCTGTGTACTATTATATACTATTATGTACGATTCTGCATGCTATTCTATTCGGCCGATCTTGTTAGTTTCTCCCATTCGGTTGGAATGGTCCTTGACAAGCGTACATATACACGCTACAATGTTCACGAGAGAGAGGAGTGTATGAATTGTGAACACAACGGAGCGCGATGTTCTGATGGAGCTGCAGCGCCGGGGCTTCACGTCCCAGCGCGCCCTGGCGCAGGCGGCGGGCCATTCCCTGGGGGTGGTGAACCGATCCCTGAAGGCCCTGCGCGATGCCGGTTATATAGACGGCGACTTTCGCATCACGGAGAAGGCGGCGGCGGAATTTCGGATCAGGCAGCCGCGGCAGGCGGTGATCCTGGCGGCCGGGGCCGGCATGCGGATGGTCCCCCTGAACACGGAGGTATCCAAGGGCCTGCTGGAGGTCAACGGCGAGGTACTCATCGAGCGCCTGATCCGCCAGCTGCAGGAGGCCGACATCCGGGAGATCTATGTGGTCGTGGGATTCATGAAGGAGAAATACGAATACCTGATGGACGCTTACGGCGTGGAGCTGATCGTCAACCCCGAATACGCGGTGAAGAACAACCTCCACTCCCTGTACCTGGCCCGGGAGCACCTGAAAAACGCCTATGTGATCCCCTGTGACAGCTGGTGCAGCCGCAACCCCTTCTCGCGGGAGGAACTCTACTCCTGGTACATGGTCACGGACCGGACCGACCACGACAGCAGAGTCCGCGTCAGCCGCAAGAGGGAGCTGGTGGCCGTGGCCAAGGGCAGCGGCGGGAATTCCATGATCGGCATCTGCTATCTGACGCAGCCGGATTCCGACACAGTCCGCACCCGGCTGGAGAAAATGAACGCCGAGCCGCGGTATGACGGCGTATTCTGGGAGGAGACCCTGCGGGATAAAGACCGCCTGATCGTTCCCGCCCGGGTGGTAAGCGGTGAGGAGGCCGTGGGCATCAACACCTTTGAGCAGCTCCGGGAGCTGGACGGCCAGTCCGACCATCTGAAAAGCGAGGCCATCCGAACCATCTGCGATGCGCTGCACGCGGACATGGAGGAGATCACCCAGGTCACCGTTCTGAAAAAGGGCATGACCAACCGCTCGTTCCTGTTTTCCTGCAAGGGAAAGCGCTACATCATGCGCATCCCCGGGGAGGGCACGGACCAGTTGGTGGACCGCCGCCACGAGGCCGCCGTATATCAGGCCATCCGGGAGAAAAAGATCTGCGACAATATCGCCTACATCAGCCCCGACAACGGCTATAAAATTACGGAATATCTCACCGACGCCCGGGTGTGTGACCCGGAAAAGGCCGAGGATGTGCGCCGGTGTATGCAGCGGCTGCGCGGATTTCATGAGCTGCGCCTCACCGTGGCGCACGCCTTTGACATCTTCGGCCAGATCGAGTTTTACGAGTCTCTCTGGAACGGCGCGCCCTCCATGTATAAGGACTACCGCCAGACCAAGGAAAACGTTTTTTCCCTCCGGGAATACATCAACGCCCATGTGCAGGAGCGGGTGCTGACGCACATCGACGCCGTGCCGGATAATTTTCTGTTTGTGAAACGGGAGGACGGAAGCGAGGAGATCCGCCTCATCGACTGGGAGTATGCAGGCATGCAGGACCCCCATGTGGACATTGCCATGTTCTGCATCTACGCCCTTTATGACCGCCGACAGGTGGACGAGACCATCGCGGCCTACTTCCCGGACGGCTGCAGCGAAGCGGTCCGATTGAAAATTTACTGCTACATTGCGGCCTGCGGTCTGCTGTGGAGCAACTGGTGCGAGTACAAATGGACGCTGGGCGTGGAATTCGGCGAATACTCCCTGCGGCAGTACCGTTACGCAAAGGAGTATTACCGCATCGTCCGGGATACTCTGGAGCAGTGGGAAAGCGAGGGAAAATAAGCATGTTCAAGGCTGAAAGGGCCATCATCATGGCGGCGGGCTTCGGCAATCGGATGAAGCCTGTGACACTGGTTCGGCCCAAGCCCCTGGTAACGGTCAACGGTGTGCGGATGATCGACACCGTGATACAGGGTCTGCACCGCAACGGGATCAGGGAGATCTATGTGGTGGTGGGGTATCTGAAGGCTCAGTTTGCCGGGCTGGAGCGGGAATATCCCGGCCTGCAGCTCATTGAAAACCCCTATTACAGCACCTGCAACAACATCTCCTCCCTGTATGTGGCCCGGGATCACATCGAAAACGCCATCATTCTGGACGGTGACCAGATCATCTATAACCCGGATATCCTGGCCCCGGAGTTCGGGCGCTCCGGCTACAACAGCGTGTGGACGGACGAACCCACAGGCGAGTGGCTGCAAACGGTGGAAAACGGCATTGTGACCGCCTGCAGCCGGACCGGCGGCAGCGGCGGCTGGCAGCTGTACAGCATCTCCCGCTGGACGCCGGAGGATGGCCGGCGCCTGCGCCGGCACCTGGAGATCGAGTTCGAGGAAAAGCAAAACCGGCAGATCTATTGGGACGACATCGCCCTGTTCTGCTATCCGGAGGAATACCGTCTGGGAATACGCCCCATGCATAAGGGGGACGTGATTGAGGTGGATGATTTAAGCGAGCTGGCCGCTTTGGACGCCAGCTACAGGAAATATGAAAAGGAGAAAAATAATGGAAATGGATAAGACCGCCTCTCATAAGCGAGGTCAGATAGATTGGATGATTACCCTGGTCCCCCTGGGGCTCATTTTGGCCCTGTGCATCGTGTTCTTTTTTGCACCGGAGCAATCCAACGCCGTATTGAGCCAGGTGCGTTTTTTCTTCGGTGATACCTTCGGCGTATATTACCTGGTCATCGGCCTGGGCATCTTCCTGCTGTCGCTGTTCATCGCCGGGTCCAAATACGGAAGTATTGTTCTGGGCGAGCCCAATGAAAAGCCGAAATATCCCTTCTTCGCCTGGGGAGCCATGATGTTCACCTGCGGCCTGGCGGCGGACATCCTGTTTTACTCTTTTTCTGAGTGGGTCCTGTACGCCACGGACCCCCACCTGGCCGAAATGGGCAGCATCCAGGAGTGGGCCGGAGTGTATCCGCTCTTTCACTGGAGCTTTATCCCCTGGGGCTTTTACCTGGTACTGGCGGTAGCCTTCGGGTTCATGCTCCACGTCCGCAAGCAGAACCGGCAGAAGTATTCCGAGGCCTGCCGTCCCATCCTGGGCAAGCACACCGACGGCTGGCCCGGGCGGATCATCGACCTGCTGGCGGTATTTGCCCTGCTGGCCGGAACCGCCACCACCTTCAGCGTGGCAACGCCGCTGATGGGTTCTCTGATTTGGGAGCTGTTCCATGTGGAAATAGGACGGGTAGCCATCGATATCATCATCCTTTTCATTACCTGCTTTGTATACACATACTCCCTTCTGCACGGGTTCAAGGGCATCAGCAAGCTGGCCAATATCTGCATCTACTTGTTCTTCGGGCTGCTGGCCTTTGTGCTCCTGTTCGGCGGCGAGACCCGGTATATCATTGAGACGGGCCTGAACTCCCTGGGCACAATGGTCCAAAACTTCATAGGTCTGTCCACCTTCACGGATCCCCTCCGTTCCTCTCATTTCCCCCAAAACTGGACCATCTATTACTGGGCCTACTGGATGGTGTGGTGCGTGGCCGCACCGTTCTTCATCGGCAATATCTCCCGGGGCCGGACGGTGCGCCAGACGATTCTGGGCGGCTACGGCTTCGGCGTGGGCTCCACCCTCGTCAGCTTCATTGTGCTGGGCAACTATTCCATGGGGATGCAGGTGACCGGGAAGGCTGACTTCATTGCCCACTATCTGCAGAACAATGACCTCTACGGCATGATCGTGGAGATCATCAAGACCCTGCCGGGCGCGCCGGTGATCATGGTGGTGGTGCTGCTGACTATGATCGCCTTTTACGCCACCTCTTTTGACTCCATTGCCCTCACGGCCTCCTGCTACAGCTATCACCGGCTGGAGGAGGGGCAGCAGCCCCACAAGCTGATCCAGCTCATGTGGTGCATCCTGCTGATTCTGCTGCCCATTGCGCTGCTGTTCGCCGAAAGCTCCATGACGAACCTGCAATCGGTGAGTATCGTTGCGGCGTTCCCCATCGCCATCGTTATTGTGATGATCGCAGCCAGCTTCTTAAAGGACGCGAAAAAATATCGGGAGGAACTGAACCTGAAGGAGTGACGGCCGAAAGGCCGGGCCGGTTCTTATATGGCCTGAAACCAGCAAGGGAGGCTGCCCTGTGGGTCAGCCTCCCTTATTTTCGGTCAATTCAGCGGATCAGTCTGCAAACAGCGGCGTAGACAGGTAGCGGTCGCCGGTATCCGGCAGCAGGGCCACAATGGTCTTGCCCCTGTTCTCCGGCCGCTTTGCCAGCTGGATAGCAGCCCACACGGCGGCGCCGGAGGAAATGCCCACCAAAACGCCCTCCTTCTTGCCAATGAGCTTGCCGGCGGCAAAGGCATCCTCGTTTTCCACGGGGATGATCTCATCGTAGACCTTGGTGTCCAGCACGTCGGGAACAAAGCCCGCGCCGATGCCCTGGATCTTATGGCTGCCGGCCACACCCTTACTCAGCACCGGGGAGGACGCAGGCTCCACGGCCACTACCTTCACGTTGGGATTCTGACTCTTGAGATACTCGCCCACGCCGGTGACCGTACCGCCGGTGCCGACGCCGGCCACAAAGATGTCCACCTGGCCGTCGGTGTCCTCCCAGATCTCGGGACCGGTGGTGGCCTTATGAACGGCGGGGTTGGCGGGGTTCACAAACTGGCCGGGGATGAAGCTGTTCGGAATCTCCCTGGCCAGCTCGCCGGCTTTGGCGATGGCGCCCTTCATGCCCTTGGCGCCCTCGGTAAGCACCAGCTCCGCACCGTAGGCCTTCATCAGCTGGCGGCGCTCCACGCTCATGGTCTCGGGCATGACGATGATGATGCGGTAGCCCCGGGCAGCGGCCACGGAAGCCAGGCCGATGCCGGTATTGCCGGATGTGGGCTCGATAATGACGGAACCGGGCTTCAGCATGCCTTTCTGCTCCGCGTCGTCGAT
This sequence comes from uncultured Eubacteriales bacterium, assembly GCA_963655625.1. Taxonomy (GTDB): domain Bacteria; phylum Bacillota; class Clostridia; order Oscillospirales; family Oscillospiraceae; genus Vescimonas. The sequence goes on from CAVKFX010000068.1 coordinate 7,746, forward strand.
CATGGCCTTGGCGATACGGTCCTTCACGCTGCCGGCGGGATTGAAGTATTCCAGCTTACCCAGGACCTTAGCCTCCAGGCCCTCGGCTCGCTCAATGTGAACCAGCTCCAGCAGGGGAGTCTTACCGACCAGCTGATCAGCGGATGTATAAATCTTACTCATAGTATTTTCCTCCTAAGTGGTTACTGTTTTAATTGATATTCTGTTATCGGTATGTCTGCTCACTGACAGCGGCAACATCGGTATCTCCATATAAAGCTCATGTAATAACCAACTTTCCCTGTGGGTTTATGCGGATTATAAGGCCGTTCCACCCATTTGTCAATAGCAAATTTGAAAATTTTTCATTGATTTACCTATTTCCCT
>CAVKFX010000068.1:8121-9138 GCA_963655625.1 uncultured Eubacteriales bacterium
CCCTGCTGTATAATAGGTTTATTCTTAAAAGGAGGGCGCAGAAATGCTGATTTCAACCAAAGGCCGGTACGCGCTTCGGGTTATGATCGATTTGGCGGAGCGTCAGACGGATGGCTTTGTCCCTCTGAAAGTCATTGCCCAGCGGCAGGGAATATCCGAAAAATATTTGGAAAACATTATAAAGCTCCTGGTAAAGGCAAAGCTGCTGACCGGCGTGCGGGGAAAGGGCGGCGGATACCGGCTGGCCAAAGCGCCGGAGCAGTACACGGTAGAAAGCATCCTTCGCGTTACGGAAGACTCTATGGCCCCTGTCTCCTGCCTGGATCCCGGCGCTGATGCCTGCCCCCGTGCCGCCGAATGCCGCACACTTTCCATGTGGCGGGGGCTGGATAAGCTCATTACGGAATATTTTGAAAATATCACCCTGGCGGATCTGATGCACAGTGACCCCGGCGGGTATGACTATGTGATCTGATCCGGGCGCTAAAAAAGCCCTCCGCCTGCACAGGCGGAGGGCTTTTCCTTTTTATACTTTATACACAGGCTTGGTCTTGCCGAGCCACATAGTGCGGCCTTTAAAATTTACCGCTTCCAGCCCACAGCCTGCTCACGGCCGCTGATAAAGCGGCGGTAGATGCCATCCTGTGCCATCGGCTCCTTGTGTGAGCCGCGCTGAACGATCTGCCCCCTGTCCACCACAAGGATCTCCTAAAGAAGCGGCTTCAAGCGGCAGTTTGGGTGCAGCGTCACCCAGTATATTCAAGGCCGGCGAATGAGCCAGGCGGAGTACCTGCTTATAGGCACCGACTTCACCATGGGACAAATTGCCCAAATGATCGGCTATTCTACCTCCAGCCGCTTTGCCCCATTGCAATATGTCATATTATGTGCTATAATGCAATCGAATTAAACAACGGGACAGCGTGAGCCGGGGATAACCGGCGGCGGAATGGGGTGAGAAGCCCCGCGAGACGGTCACTGTGATGCCGGTTTATTCGGCTAAGCCAGGAACGCAAG
>CAVKFX010000069.1:0-13826 GCA_963655625.1 uncultured Eubacteriales bacterium
ACCCTGTCCAGTATGCTGGGCCACTTCAGCGCAGGGTTCACACTGGACACCTATACGCACATCACCAACGATATGCAGAGAGGTGCGGCTGAGAAGATCGGCGGCTTCATGGAATCCGCCACGGCAACCACCACCCCGGAACCTCCCGACCCGCCGGAGCAGGGCCAGTGCAAGGTGATTCCGTTCGAGAAAGTGGGATAAAAGCAACAAGGCCCAAGGGACAAGATTGCGTCCCTTGGGCCAATCCTTTTCAATTGAAAGGAAAACTCCCTCATTTTTTGCGCGAAGGCAAATAGTACACTTTTCCGTCCTTCGAAATCAATTGCACATCTTCAACATAGAGGTCTGAGTTATCATGGTGCAGTTCACTGTGTCCGCCAACCTGCGAATCGATCATACCAGCAGTTCGTTCAGATATGGAGCGGAAATTCCACTCATCATTTATCAGTCCGGGGATGAAATGAATAGCTTTATCCCAACCACCCCTCTTCCGGCGTATTTCTGCAGTATCGACACTAAGACGCTTCGTGGTTCCTTGATGCCAATGCGTTAGGCGAGTTTGTGTTTCCTCGACTTGCTGAGTATAGGTCGGTAGCAATGCGGTACACTGCTCTCTGGACACTGCACCGAGATGCAGGGTGAATCTCAGGTCGGAAATCTTATAGAGCATTTCCAGTAAGGTGTTCTGATAAATGTACCAGTTCTGAGCTTCTTGCAATTCCTTTTCATAGGCTTCAAAATCGAGGTCAGTTTTCTTTGCGAAGCCTGCCAAGGTGAGATTGGCTTGTCCTAAAAGTTTAGTGCATTCTTCTTCCAGACTATCCAACTGTGCGATTTTAGAAAGCCTCAATTCATCGTTTTCAAGAATCTCCACCTGAAACTCAGCGATTGTCTTAACATGGCTGACCAGGGAGAAAACCCGGCTCCGATACTCATTGTCTTGGAAATCCGAAATTTTTGAGATGCCGTCACTGATCTGTCCTAACTCTGCGTTGATTTGTGTCATGTAATATTGACCAACAACCATGGATGCGACACCCATTGCGGCTGCAGCTGTGTTGGCAACAACAGCGCTACCTTTCTGCGCTTCAACTGCAACTAAATTTGCGTGCCCTTGGATACCATCTGCACCACGATAGAAACCTCGAACAGCACCTTCCATTTCTCTGGAGTTCGTTAGCTTTGCTCCGGCAGGAATAATAGCACGATACAAAACCTCTCCTTGGGCTTCCACAGCTTGGACAGCGTTATTCACGGCGTTGCCGGCTTGTACCAAATTGGGAATGAGGTTATTAACTCGAGCCAAGACTTTGCTGTCTGTGATCTCAACCAAACTGCCTTCTTCACTGATAGCTTCGGCAGGTAGCATTTCTACTTGAATGACCCAATCATGTGCAGACTCACCTTGCGGCGCGGACAGGGATAGTTCTTCGTCTTCTTTGGGAGACACAGAGACTGTTGGTGTCACTGTGGCTTTCGATTTGGGTTTGAAAAATATACGCGCACCAATAGCAACGATTGCTATGAGGCAAATGCCAATTACTATGTACTCCATATATGGTTGTACCTCCTTTTCTACTCTATAAAAGAGGTTGTAAATTTCGCGAGATTACATCGGCAAGGATTATGCCTACGCATGAAATTCCTATCATAATTTATTATAGTGAAGATTACGCTCAATTTCAATCGCGCATTGCCTGATATGCGATTTTTGTGGGCCGCTCGCTGTTAGGGATGGGTTAGGGATTTTGCGGTCTTCGGCGTTCTTCCGTACCGAGGTTGCAACCGCTATTTTACCGCTCTGACCACAGTTAAAATGTGGTCAAGCGCACTCTAAAAAACAAACTCTTAACGCAGAAAAACCGCCTTTTTAGGCGGTTTTTCGGGGAAAGGTGGTCCGAGTGACAGGATTCGAACCTGCGGCATCCTGCTCCCAAAGCAGGCGCGCTACCAACTGCGCTACACCCGGTTATTGAGTTTTTTATCCGGCTGGGCGTATTCTCCCAAATGTCGCGCCCTACCAGTTGAGCCACACCCGGATATACAATTTCTGCCATGATACCACGGCGAGGGGTAAAAATAAAGATTTTTCTGTCTGTGGTCATTCCTGTGGTCAAAGCCGCTTTTGTGCCGTTTTCGGCAACCGGAGGAAAACCCGCTATCGCCCGTGCCGCAAGGCTTTGCGGGCTTTTGTCCAAGCCGCGCATGGATAGGGTCTACGCACTCCCAAATCAAGCGCGCTACCAACTGCGCTATACCCGGATATTTGATTTTGAACCATTATAGCACAAAATTTGTGCGATTGAAAGATTTCTCTGTCTGTGGTCATTCCTGTGGTCAAAACCGCTTTTGTGCCGTTTTCGGCAACCGGAGGAAAACCCACTATCGCCCGTGCCGCAAGGCATTCCGGGCTTTTGTCCAAACAGTTCATGGATAGGGTCTACGCACTCCCAAACCAGGCGCGATACCAACTTCGCTATACCCGGATAAAGATACGCCGCCCGCTTCCGGGCGGCGTATCTACTATACCAGTTTTTCCCCTCGCTTGCAAGGGGTAATTTCTCGCAGCTTTTACAGCCTTTCTCGCAGCTTTTACAGCCCCAGGGCCGCCTTTAGGTCGTCCACCCGGTCGGTCTTTTCCCAGGCCACGCCCAGGTCCTCCCGGCCCATATGGCCGTAGGCCGCCAGCTTACGATAGATGGGCTTTTGCAGATCCAGATCGCGGATGATAGCCGTGGGCCGCAGGTCAAATACCTTCTCCACAGCCTCCTCCAGCTTATCGTCGGACACCTTGCCGGTGCCGAAGGTCTCCACCAGCACGCTTACGGGCCGGGCCACACCGATGGCGTAGGCCAGCTGCACCTGGCAGCGATCCGCCAGGCCCGCGGCCACCACATTCTTCGCCACCCAACGGGCTGCGTATGCGGCGCTGCGGTCCACCTTGGTGGGATCCTTGCCGGAGAAGGCGCCGCCTCCGTGGGGTGCGCTGCCGCCGTAGGTGTCCACGATGATCTTGCGTCCGGTGAGGCCGCTATCGCCCTGGGGACCGCCGATAACGAATCGGCCGGTGGGGTTCACATAGATCTTGGTGTTCTCGTCCAGCAGATCGGCGGGCACGGTGGACTTGATGACCAGCTGGATCATATCCTCGCGGATCTGATCCAGAGATGCCTCGGCGGCGTGCTGGGTAGACAGCACCACGGTATCCACCCGGACGGGCTTGCCGCTCTCGTCGTACTCCACGGTGATCTGGGTCTTGCCGTCGGGGCGCAGATAGTCCACCAAGCCCTGCTTGCGCACATCCGTCAGGCGCTTGGCCATTTTCTGCGCAATGGAGATGGCCAGGGGCATCAGCTCCGGGGTCTCATTGCAGGCGTAGCCGAACATCATGCCCTGGTCGCCGGCGCCGTTGTCCAGGGCGGCATCACCGGAGCTCTTGGCCTCCAGGCTCTTATCCACGCCCAAAGCGATGTCGCCGCTCTGCTCGTCGATATTGGTGATGACGGCACAGGTGTGGCCGTCGAAGCCGTACTTAGCCCGGTCGTAGCCGATGTCCAGCACCACCTGGCGGGCAATCTTGGGAATGTCCACATAGCAGTTGGTGGTGATCTCACCCATAATGTGGATCAGGCCCGTGGAGGCGCAGGTCTCGCAGGCCACGCGGCCATGGGGGTCCTTTTCCAGAATCGCATCCAAAACGGCATCGGAGATCTGATCGCAGATCTTATCGGGATGCCCCTCGGTAACGGATTCGGATGTGAATAATCTTCTTGCCATGATTTTTTGCTCCTTTTCGTATAATATTTGCAAATCCCATACGATAGCATCGACTGACGGGGCAGACGGGGTCTTGGCAAGTCAAAGGATACGTTTCCCTTGTCAATCAATGTGGTTCGGAGCTATGAAAAAAAACACGCTCCGGTGTTCGACGGATCGTGCTTCAAAATCGCTCCTCATCTGTCGAAGGACGAACGCGGGACTATCACTTCCGCATTCAGCATACTCGTCGGATTTGGCACCTTGCAATGCAGGTTGCCGTGGTTTCATCGGGCCGTTCCCTCAACCACTCTTGATAAGGTATTCAGTTATCAGGGATTTGCTACGGTTATTATAACAGATGTCCCGCTTCCTTGTCAACGGCTGCCTCTCTCCTTTTTAAACAAAAAAAGCCGCCAAGTTTCATCTTTCTATACAAAAATCAGCTTTCTTTCCTCTGCTGCCCATGGGCAACCGATGCGCACAGCCCGGCAAAATACTTGTAAAAGGGCACCAGCATCTTGAAATTCTCCAAAATTTCCTCCGCCAGCTCCGGGTGAAAAATTTTCTCGTCCAGGGGCAGCTCGTGGCTGAGAGTGATGGATTTCTTCTGAAACCATGGCCGCAGACGGTCGCTGATCTCTCCCCTGCTGCGGGCGTAGCTATCACCATTGAGGGTGAACACATCCTGCTTTTCAAAGCCCCGGACCAGCTTCTCAAATTTCGTCGGATGTGCCTGCAGATCCCGGCGAAATGCCTCCATCAGCTCCGCCGGCGCCTGCCAGAAGCCCATGCCGTAGCTGTAATACTCCGGCGCGATCTCGAAGTAAAAGGTGGGCCGCCCGGTCCAATCCTTATCCCCGGTGCGCACGCAGAACCACAGGTGATCCTTGTAGGGTCCCCGGCCGAAAAGCCGCCGGGCATCCCGATAAATGCGGCTTGTTTTCAGCATCAGCGGCTCCCGGGGCAGCATCGCCTGCACGCCCTCATAGACCTGCTCTCCCAGGGCCCGGGTGGGCTCCAAAAGCTGGGTCTGATACTGCTGCTTATGCTCCAAAAACCAGCCCCGCTCATTGTTAAAGCGGATGCCCCACATAAAGTCCACCGTCTCCTGCGTATAGCCCTGAAACATACGGCTCCCTCCTGTATGATCTGTAAATTTATAATAAGTATATCCCTTATCGCGGCAAAAAACAAGAGTACACCCTCCATTAAACCGACAAAACAACACCTTCACAGGGAGCGTCCGCCCCTACACCCCATTTTGTAGGGGCCGATGATCCTGTTGCGGTGCCCAAAATTTCTGCGCTGCCTTACGGCGGACGCTGGAAATTTTGACCGCGGCCACTCGCTCATCTCGCTTCTTCCGCCACCGGCGGCGCTCGATTCGCTCTCCACATCGGCCCGCCTCCCCGCACTTCTCACTATGCGTAGGGCGGAGTGCCCCCCGCTGCCTGTACCGCACCCCCGGCAGGGCACGCGGGCCCTGCCCTACAAAATCGCAAAAATGTAGGGCGGGACCCATGTGTCCCGCCGCTCTATTAGATACCAAAGTGAAAAACAAGAGGCAGTAGCTACTAAAACTACTGTCTCTTGTCACATTCTATGGTTTTATTCCATCGGAAACTTACACGCAACGCCAGCAAGACAAGCCATTGCCGTCAATCACCACTTTTTTGCAATGGCGGCACAAATACGCTGTCACGCTGGAGCCTTTTAGCAAAGATAATTCAGCTAACACCACCGAACCCTCGTGTAGCCCTGCTGCACCAAAAAAGGTTTTCTTTCTCTTCCATGAAATCTCTTGCGGGCTCTGAATCACGCCCTTTTCCATTTCGCCATTACAATAGGGACAGTTCATAGCTTCACCTCCGCACGAATGTCACATCCATACCTTTATGGTTTCGGTTTTGCTGAACCCTTTTTATATCATCACTTATTGTTATACGCCTGAATGCCCAGTGCCAGCAAATCCATGGCCCGCTCCAGATCCGCCTGTTTGAGAACATAGGCAATGCGGATCTCGTTGATGCCTTTGCCGGGGGTGGCGTAGAATCCGCCGCCGGGAGCAAACATCACCGTGTCGCCGTGGTCATCAAAGTGCTCCAGCAGCCAGATCTGGAACTTCTCCGCGTCGTCCACCGGCAGGGCGGCCATGGCGTAAAACGCGCCCTTGGGGCACTCGCACACCACCCCGGGGATCTCCTTCAGCTTGCGCATCACCGTGTCCCGGCGGCGCTTGTACTCGTCCCGGACGGCGGCGAAATATTCCGGCCCCACATCATACAGTGCGGCGGAGGCCACCTGGTCGATGGTGGGCACGCACAGGCGGCACTGGGCGTACTTCATGGCGTGGGCCATGAGCTCCTTATTCCGGGAAATGAGGCAGCCAATGCGCGCGCCGCAGGCGGAAAAGCGCTTGGAAACGGTGTCGATAACAATGACATTCTCCGCCGCGTCCTCAAATTCGCCCAGAGACTGCAGCGGCTCCCCGGCGTACACAAACTCCCGGTACGCCTCGTCGCCGATGATAAACAGGCCATGCTCCTTGGCGATGTCCACCATCATGCGCATCTCCTCCGGGGTCAGCACGGTGCCGGTGGGGTTGCCGGGGTTGGTGCACATAATGGCCCGGGTATGCTCGTTGATCTCCGCCTCGATTTTTTGGCGATCAGCGTAGTGATAGCCCTCCTCCGGGCAGGTGGGGATGGGATGGATGGCCGCACCGCAGGTACGGACCATGGTGTTATAGTTGGGATAGAAGGGCTCGGGGATCAGGATCTCGTCCCCGTCGTCCAGGATGCAGTTCATGACGATCTGCAGGGCCTCGGAGCCGCCGTTGGTAATAAGGATGTCTGCCGGGTCAAAGTGCATGTCCAGCTTGGCATAGTAGCCCCGGATGGCCTCGATAAGCTCCGGCATGCCGGGGGAGGGAGCATATTCCAGCACCGGCTGGTCGAAATGCTTCACCGCGTCAAAATATGCCTTGGGCGTCTCAATATCAGGCTGGCCGATATTCAGATGATAGATCTTCTTGCCTTTTTCCTGGGCCGCCACCGCATAGGGATGGAACTTCCGCATAGGGGACAGGCCGCACTTTTCCACCTTGCTTGAAAATTTCATTTCAGCACCTCCTATTGTATTTCCATGGGGAACCATTTTCCCATTTATATCATACACGGTCTGTCATGGAATTACAAGATGCAAATTCGCCGAAAAAGCGCCGCAAGGAAAATCCTTGCGGCGCTCTGCCCTTACGATAGAATTTGTCATTGCGAAGCCGGTGCGCGCACTGGCTGTGGCGATCCGTTTTCCCGCCGCCTGCGGCAAAAATCATGCGCGCAGCAGGCCGCAAACCCCTTGGCAGGAAAATCGCAGATTTTTCACCAGCAATTTTTAGTTCATTTGCCGTCTGCGGGAGAGGTTCACGGTGCCGTCCTGCATGTCGTTCAGGGAATCCAGGCTCTTGCCGGTGCCCTGGGCCACGCAGGAGATGGCATCCTCAGCCACCATGGTATGGATACCCGTCCGGGCCTCCACCAGCTGGGCAAAGCCCTTTACCAGGCTGCCGCCGCCGGTCATGACGATGCCGTTGTTGGAGATGTCGCCCACCAGCTCGGGAGGTGTGCGCTCCAGCACGCTGTGGATAGCCTCCAGGATCCGCTCCACCGGCTCCTCAAATGCCTCCAGCATTTCGGAGGAATGCACGGTGATGGTCTTGGGCAGGCCCGTCACCAGGCAGCGGCCCTTCACGTCGATGCTGGCGTCCTCCTCCTGGGGATAGACGCAGCCGATCTCGATCTTCATCTGCTCGGCGGTGCGCTCGCCCACCAGCACATTGTGCTTGCGGCGCATATACTTCACCACGGCCTCGTTAAACTGGTCGCCGGCCACCTTGATGGAGGCAGACTCCACCACGCCGGACAGGCTGATGACCGCAATATCGCTGGTGCCGCCGCCGATGTCCACCACCATGTGGCCGTCGGGCAAAGCGATGTCGATGCCGGCGCCGATGGCCGCGGCCACGGGCTCCTCAATGAGATACACCCGCCGGGCGCCGGCCTGGATGCCGGCATCCACCACGGCGCGCTCCTCCACCTCGGTGATGCCGGAGGGCACGCAGATGATGATGCGGGGCTTGAAGAAGAAGTTGCTGCCGCCGGAAACCTTGCGCATAAATTCCTTGAGCATCCGCTCGGTCATATCGTAGTCGGAGATGACGCCCTCCCGCAGAGGACGGATGGCCACGATGTTGCCGGGGGTACGGCCCAACATGGCCTGGGCATCCGCGCCCACCTTCAGGAGCTTGCCGCTGTTCTTGTCGATAGCCACCACGGACGGCTCATTGAGTACAACGCCCTTGCCCTTTACATACACCAGAACGGAGGCCGTTCCCAAATCGATACCAATATCTTTTCCCCATGCACACATAGCTTTGCACCTCATCGTTTCGTCAAAATATGGCAGCGGCGCAAAAAACGCCGATTCTCACCTAAAGTAGTATTATAAAGTGTCTGTTTTCATTTTGCAAGCGATTCCCAAGTTTTTTTCAAATTGTTCCCATTTATTTACAAAATAGTCACCATTAGCCACAGGGGCACCGTCACCACCGCGCACAGGGTGGACAGCATCACGCACCGGGTGGCCAGGCCCCAGTCTCCGCCGTACTGCCGGGTGAACAGGGCGCAGCAGGTGCCTCCGGGCATGGCCGACAGCAGCACCAGGGTCTGCCCCACGTCCGTCAGCGGACCCAGGCACAGCCGCCACAGCCCCAGCACCGCCGCCGGAATTACGAAAAGCCGCAGGGCCGTTAAAATCCAGGCTTTTTTATCCCGCACCAGGGCCCGCAGATCCCCCTCGCCCAGCTGCGCGCCCACCAAAAACAGCACCATGGGCGCCGTGGCGTCCGCCGCCATGGACAGTGCCTCCGTCACGAAGCCCGGCAGCGCAAACCCCGTGACAAACAGTAAAAACCCAATGGCCACTCCCGCCAGCCCCGGGGACAGAAGTCCCCGCAGGGCCGCCTGCCGGGGCCTTCCGCAGCCGGTCTGGATCAGCAATATCCCCACGGTGAAGATGAGCACGTCGTTTACCAGTTCCACAATGGAGGCCAAAAACAGCATCTCCTCCCCCAGCAGCAATCTGATCAGGGGCATGCCGATGAGCCCGGTGTTGGCAAAGGCGGCCGCAAAAACGAGAATACCACCCGGCACACTGCCTATTTTACCCACCTTCAGCCAGATCCATGCGCACACTGCGCCCACCGCGATGACCAGCAGTGCCCACACCGCCGCCTGACCCGCTTGCCGCACCAGCTCCCGGCTGGCCTGCACCCGGGCCATGGCGTCCACCACCATGGCCGGCCACAGAAAATTCACCAGCACGGAGGACAATCCTTCCACCTGCCGGCCCGTGAGGATCTTTTTCTTTGTGAAGAGGAATCCCGGCACCGCCAGCAGCAAGAACACGCCTACAGAGGACACGGCCTTCAAAAACGCCTGCGTCTGCATGGTTTATTTCTTCCTCTCTGCCGCCGCCAGGGTCAGGCACAGCACGTCCGCGGCCCCGGCCTCCTTCAGCACCCGCACGCACTCGGCCAGGGTCGCCCCGGTGGTGCGGATGTCGTCAATGAGCAGCAGGCGCTTGCCCGCAAACCGCTCCGGCTTCACCGCCTCATACACGCCCAGCACGTTGGCTCGGCGCTCCTCGGGGCTGTCGATGCCGGACTGGGCGGGGTTGTCCACCACCTTACGCAGAGTCTCCAGAGGCTCCGTATGCCAATCCACACACATAGACCCCGTCAGATACCTGGCCTGATCGAAGCCCCTCTTTTTCAGGCGTTTCTTGCTCACCGGCACCCAGGTGATGGCGTCAAACTCCCCGGAAAAGTGCTCCGCCGCGCACTGGGCCATAAGGCTGCCGAAGCACTCCAGGGCGCCGACCTTTCCGCGGAATTTGAAGTTCAGTATCGCCTGGCGCACCGGCCCCTTGTAATAAAGCGGCGCGGCACACCGGGCAAAGGCCGTCTCATCCACGGCATGCTCCCCGGTAAAGGGCAAGGTCTTGCTGCAGCGATCACACAGCAGCTCCTTCCCCGCCACGGCGCCGCAGAAGGGACAGCGCCGGGGCATGAAGAAATCCAGGATGCTCCGCCCGGCCTTATCCAGTGATTTGTTGACGTCTGACAGGCTCATTCTCCCGTTCCTCCGAATTTCAGTCTTCTGCGCAGGCCGCTGTAGCGCCGCGCCCGGCGGTCATTTTCGGCCATTTGGCCGGGGATGGTGTCGTCCCCCACCATGATAAGCAGCTCTCTGGCCCTGGTCATGGCGGTATACAGCACCCCCCGCACCAGCAGCCCCGGGGCCGCCGGGGCCGCCAGGAGGATCACCGCCTTGTACTCGCTCCCCTGGGCCTTATGGACCGTGATGGCATAGGCCATGTCCAGCTGGTGCAGCAGGTCAGCGGTATAGCCCACAGTGCGGTCGTCAAACCGCAGGGTGATAAGCTCCCCGGAGGGGTCGATCTCCTCCACGGTGCCCACGTCGCCGTTGAAAATGCCGGTGCCCACGGTGCCGTCGTCCTTTTCCCACACCACATCGTAGTTGTTTTTCGTCTGCATCACCCGATCCCCCTCCCGGAAGATCAAGTCTCCGAAGGCCTTCTCGTTTTTGCCCGGCCCCGGCGGATTCAGTGCCGCCTGGAGGCAGCGGTTTAAGTACACCGTGCCGCACTCGCCCTTGCGGGTGGGAGTCAGCACCTGGATGTCCTCCGGGGCAATGCCCATTTTCTCCGGCAGCCGGGTCTTGCACAGCTCCACCACCGTACTCACCATTCGCTCCGGCACCCGGCGGCACAGGAAGAAAAAGTCTCCCCTGTTGGTTTTCAGGTCCGGCCCCACGCCGCCGTTGACCAGATGGGCGTTGCGGATGATGTAGGACTCATCCGCCTGGCGGAACACCTCCGTCAGGGCCACCATTGGGATGCGCCCGCTGCGGATGAGGTCGCCGAACACATTTCCCGCCCCCACGGAGGGCAGCTGATCCGCGTCGCCGATCATCACCAACCGGCACCCGGGCCGCAGGGCCGAGAGCATCGCCTGCATCAGCGGCAGATCCACCATGCTCATCTCGTCCACCAGCACAGCCTCTGCCTCCAGGGGATCACTCTGTCCTTTTTTGAAGGTCACCTGCCCCGTCAGGTCGTTGTAGCTCATGCCCAGGCATCTATGGATGGTCTGTGCCTCCCGCTCACATAGCTCGCCCATGCGCTTGGCCGCCCGGCCCGTGGGGGCCAGCAGCAGGATCTCCAGTCCCATCTGTTCAAATAGCCTCACAATGGCCCGGGTGGCGGTGGTCTTTCCCGTGCCGGGCCCGCCGGTGAGCAGCAGCACCCCGGATTGAGCCGCGAGGGTCACCGCCTCCCTTTGCAGCGGTGCGTAGCGGATGCCCTGGGTCATCTCCATTTCCCGGATGATCCTGTCCACATTCCCACGCTTTTCATAGGGAAAGGCCAGCATGGACAGGAGCTTGTCCGCCACAAAGCACTCCGCCTCATAAAGCTCCGGCGTGTAGCACCCTAAGACATTCGCTATCTGCTCCTGTCGGATGCTTCCCCGGTCTATCATGCCGTCCAGGCAGATCTCCACCTGGTCCGGGGGCAGCCCGATCAGCTGTGCCGCCGCGTAAATCAGCTTCTCCCGGGGCAGGAACACATGGCCGTTGCCCTGGTTATACTCCAGCTCATACACCAGCGCCGCCTGGGTGCGGCAGGCGCTGTCGCCGTCAAAGCCCATGCTCAGCGCCATCTCGTCCGCCACGGAAAAATCCACCCCGAACTGCTGCCGGGTCAGCAGATACGGATCCTCCCGCAGCTTTTCCAGAGCCTGGGCCCCATAGATGCGGTGGGCCTGCACCGCCAGATGCACCGGCAGATCGTACCGGTCCATAAACTCCATGGTCCGCCGCAGACCCGTCAGCTCCCGGAAGGCCCGGGACAGCTCCATGGCCTTCTTAGCGGTGATGCCCTTAATGCGGCTGAGCCGTTCCGGCTCCTCCTCCAATACTCGGAGGGTATCGGTGCCGAAGGCATCCACCATTCGCTCCGCCGTGGCCTGGCCCACCCCCTTGAGGATGCCGGAGGCCAGATAGCACACCATCTCCGCCTCGTCCCGGGGCAGGCGGCGCTCCGCCTGCTCGCAGGTGATCTGCGGGCCGTAGAGGGGATGGGTGACCCACACCCCGGTGATGGTCATCCCCTCTCCGGGGGCGGCGTAGGGGATGCACCCCACCACCGTCACCACCTCTCCCAGCTCCGTCAGCAGGGATAGCACCGTATACCCGTTTTCCTCATTCTGGAAGATCACCGATTGAACGGTTCCCTCCACAGTGCATCGCTCACCCATATTTTTTCCTCTCTACTCTATGATCTGCTCCAGTTCTTCCCGCTCCAGCACCGTCACCTTGGGAAACCGCCTGGTCAAAAGCTCCGCCCGGCGCATTCCCTCGGTGCTGAGACCGCAATCCACAATGAATATCTCGGCCGTCCGGCCCAGCTGCGGGCGCATCTCGTGCAGCGTGCGCACCCAGCCCTCCAGGGCCTCTCCGCCGCCGCAGACCGGCAGCACCAGCGCCGCCGGCACCTCCCCCTGCCTGCCTCGCAGCAGCATTCCCGCCACCAGCCACACCAGCGCGGCGATCCCCACCGCCGCCAGGAAAGCCAGCACGCTGTTTTCTAATCCCTGCACCGCCATCACCTCACACCAGTGTATGACCCTGCCCTGAGAATGGTTATTTCTCCAATACTCTTTTCAGATATTGTCCCGTGTAGGATGCCTCACACCGGGCCACCTCCTCGGGGGTGCCCACGGCCACGATCTCGCCGCCGCCTATCCCCCCCTCGGGGCCCAGGTCGATGATCCAATCCGCGGACTTGATCACATCCAGATTATGCTCGATGACCAGCACCGTGTTCCCGCCATCCACCAGCCGCTGCAATACCTCCAGCAGCTTCTTCACATCCTCTGCGTGGAGGCCTGTGGTTGGCTCGTCCAAAATATAGAATGTGTTGCCTGTGGACCGCCGGGAAAGCTCCGTGGCCAGCTTCACCCGCTGGGCCTCGCCTCCGGACAGGGTGGTGGAGGATTGGCCCAGCTTCACATAGCCCAATCCCACATCCATCAGCGTCTGCAGCTTCTCCGCGATTTTCGGCAGCGCCGCAAAAAACGGCAGGGCCTCCTCCACGGTCATGTCCAATACCTCGGAGATATTTTTTCCCTTATAGCGCACCTCCAGAGTCTCCCGGTTGTAGCGCTTGCCGTGGCACACCTCGCAGGGCACATATACATCCGACAAAAAATGCATCTCGATCTTCAGCAGACCGTCGCCGCAGCAAGCCTCGCACCGGCCTCCCTTGGTATTGAAGGAGAACCGCCCCGGCCCGTAGCCCCGGGCCTTGGCCTCCTGGGTGGCGGCGAACAGGTTCCGAATTTCATTAAACAGATTGGTATAGGTGGCCGGATTAGACCTGGGCGTCCGCCCGATGGGGCTCTGATCGATGCCCACCACCTTGTCCAGGTACTCCATCCCCTCGATCCTCTTGTGCTTGCCGGGATGGGCCTTCATGCGGTTCAGCTCCACCCCCAGCTTTTTGTAAAGAATTTCATTGACCAGGGAGCTTTTCCCGCTGCCGGAGACCCCCGTCACACAGGTAAAGGTCCCCAGGGGGATGGACACATCGATGTTTTTCAGATTATGCTCCGCCGCCCCATATACAATGAGGCTGTGTCCATTTCCCTTCCGCCGTGCAGACGGCACGGGGATGGACCGTTTCCCGGATAAATACTGTCCTGTCAGGGAGTCCGGGTTTGCCATGACCTCCTCCGGGGTCCCGGCGGCCACCACCCGGCCGCCACCTGCTCCGGCCCCGGGGCCGATGTCAATGAGGTAGTCCGCCGCGCGCATGGTGTCCTCGTCGTGCTCCACCACAATGAGGGTGTTGCCCAGGTCCCGGAGGTTCCGCAGCGTGGCCAGCAGCTTGTCGTTGTCCCGCTGGTGCAGGCCGATGGACGGCTC
>CAVKFX010000070.1:0-13203 GCA_963655625.1 uncultured Eubacteriales bacterium
TACAGCTCACAGGTGGTGAACTCCGGGTTGTGCTTGGTGTCCATGCCCTCGTTGCGGAAGATGCGGCCCACCTCATACACCCGCTCCATACCGCCGACGATAAGCCGCTTCAGGTGCAGCTCTGTGGCGATGCGCATATACATATCAATATCCTGGGCGTTGTGGTGGGTGATGAAGGGCCGGGCGTTGGCGCCGCCGGCGATGGGGCTGAGAACGGGGGTCTCCACCTCCATGAAGCCCAGGCCGTCCAGATAGCGGCGCAGATAGGCCACAAACTTGCTGCGGATCTCAAAATTGCGCTTACTTTCGGGGTTCATAATGAGGTCCACATAGCGCTGGCGATAGCGCATTTCCTTATCGGTAAGGCCGTGGAACTTCTCGGGCAGGGGCTGCAGGGACTTAGAAAGCAGGGTGATGTGCTTGGCGCGGATGCTCATCTCGCCCTTTTCCGTGCGGAACACGGTGCCCTCCACGCCGACGATGTCGCCGATGTCGTACTTCCTGAAGCGGTTATATTCATCCGGGTCCATCTCGTCCCGCCGGGCGTAGAGCTGGATGCGGCCGGACTTATCCTGCAGATCGCAGAAGGAGACCTTGCCCATGCCGCGCTTGGACATGAGGCGGCCGCCTACGGAGACGGTCTGCCCCTCCAGGGCGTCAAAGTTGTCCTTGATCTCCTGGGCGTGGTGGGTAACGTCGTACTTGGTAATGGTGAAAGGATCCATCCCCGCATCCTGCAGGGCCTTGAGTTTGTCACGGCGTACCTTTAGGATCTGCTTGAGATCCTGCTCCTGTTCATTGGTTCGGTTTACTTGCTCTGCCATGGCGGGCATCCTCCTTTTGTAAAAAATATAGTTTATCTCTCGATAGAATCAATGCGGTAGCGGATCACGCCCTTGGGGGCTTCCACGGCGATCTCCTCCCCGGCACTCCGGCCCATAAGGGCCTTGCCGAAGGGGGAATCCTCGGACACGGCGTGGTTCATCACATCCGCCTCCTGGGAGCCGACGATCTTGTAGATGGGAAGCTGCTTACCGGTAGCCAGGTTGGTCACGGTCACCTTGCAGCCGATGGAGATCTTATCGGAATCGGCTTCGGACTCATTGACGATCTTGGCGTGGAGCAGGATCTCCTCCAGCTCAGCGATGCGAGAATAGAGCTTACCCTGCTCGTTTTTGGCCTCGTCGTACTCGCTGTTTTCACTCAGGTCGCCGAAGCCGCGGGCTTCCTTGATGAGCTCGGCGATCTCGTCGGCCCGGGTGGTTTTGCTGTAATCCAGCTCCGCTTTCAGCTCGTCATATCGCTCCTGGCTCATTTTGAACTCTTTAACCATGGTAATGCTTCCTTTCGATGATCCGGTGTGGCCCCTATTGCAATTCTACACCGATTTTATAATAAGTCATACTGCATTATAGTGAGTTTCCGCCCCGGTGTCAAGCATCGAAATGAATTCTTGCCACCCCCAGCTCCGCCGGTCGCAGCCGCTCCTGCCGGTACAGGGCCGCCAGCAGCCGCTCCCCCTCTCCGCCGCCGGGGATCTCGCCGCGCAAGGCAGGCGGCATTATGTAGTCGATCTCCTGGCGCATGCAGTTTTCCCCCAGCAGCAGGGCCGATGGCGCCCCGTCCCGCCGCAGGGACACTTCCAGCTCCGGCTCCGCTCCGCCGCAGGCCAGGCCGTAGCGCTGCAGCAGCCACTCCTCCAGGGCTCCCTGGCCATATCCCGTATCCAGGTGCAGATACCGTACCCGCTGCACCAGCAGCTGCGCCGCCCAGTACACCGGCAGGCTCGTCCCCTCCGCCGTCAGGCGCACGGAAGCGCCGGCGCCGGACAGGCACTTTTGCCGAAAGGCCTGCTCCAGCAGAGCCGGCAGCATGGCCCGGCGCAGGGGCGCCGTCTCCACCGGTACAAGGCCCAGTCGCAGGCGCTCCGGCAGGTCATCGGCCCAGGCCCCCTCCCGCACGCCCGCCTGGCGCAGGACCCGCTCCTCCCGCCGCAGGAAAGGCCGCAGCAGCGGCATAGCTTTCCCGGAAATCTCCACCCGGCATACGGGCATGCCATGCAGCAGCTCCACCCGGTTTCGGATCCGGGGCAGGCCGCCGGGCTTCCAGCTGATCCATCCAAGCATGATGATCCCCTCCCGTGGCAGTGTATGAAGGTGGACGGAGGAATATGCGGTGGGGAAAAGAAAACAGCCGGGACGGGGGATCCGGATTGCCGGAGCCGGTAGCAGAAGTCGCCGGCCCAACTCTGGCAAAGGTCAAATTGCAAAAGGGCGGACACTTTTCGTGTCCGCCCTTCGGAAAAAGTCCGTCCGGTTTACCAGTCGTAAGCAATATAGCCCGGGAGGTAGTTCATGACGTCAATGGTCTGTCCGTTCTTATACATAGTGTAATGGATGTGCGCCCCGGTGGAATTGCCGGTGCTGCCGCACCAGCCGATGATGTCGCCCTGGGACACCGTCTGCCCCGCGGTCACATTCCAGTCGCTCATGTGGCCGTACAGGGTGGTGATGCCGTCGCTGTGGGAGATCATCACACTGATGCCGTAGCCCCCGTTCCACCCGGCCTGGATCACCGTACCGGAGTTAGCCGCCAGCACCGGAGAGCCGTAGGATGCGTCAATGTCCGCGCCGTTGTGCCACTCCCAGCCGTGGTAGGGGCACCAGCGGCTGCCGTAGGGGCTGGTGACCACGCGGGTATTATTGGTGGGCCAAATGTAGCCGTCTACACTGCCGCCGCTCCCGCCGCCGCTGCCGCCACTATTCCCGCTGCCGCCGCTGTTATTGCTCTGCTGCTGCTTGCGGATCAGCTCCTGGATGCGGGCCTCGTCCTCCTCCGCCTCGTCCAGCAGGGCCTGGTGGCCGGCCTCGGTGCTTTCATACTCCTTGATCAGTGCGTCCGCCTCGTCGATCTGCTGCTGCAGCTTCTTTTGGGAGCTGGTCAGCTCCGTCTTCTGCTGCTCCAGGGCCGTTTTATCCTCGGAGAGCTGCTGGCGGGTCTGCTGGAGGTCTGATATGACCTGGCGGTCATAGTCCATTACCTCGTTTACGAAATCCATCCGGGCCAGGAGGTCTGCAAAGCCGGTAGCCTTAAAGATCACCGACCAATAGGACACCGTGCCCCGCTCCTCCTCCTGCCGCACCTGCTTGCAGAACAGCTCATACTGCTCCTTCTCCTTCTCGGTCAGCTCGGTGATGCGGGCCTCGGTCTCATCGGCCTGCTGCTGGATGAGGTTCACCTCTGTGCGCAGCATTTCGTTGCGCTGATCCAGCAGGGCCTTTTCCTCAATGGCCTTGCTCTTGTCGGCCTGGACGGCCTCGATCTGCTTTTCCAGCTCTGCCTGGGCGTCCCGGGCCTCCTGGAGCTGATCGTCCAGGCTGCTGGCATGCACCGGCACCGGCCGGGCCACGGACAGGATGGGCACCAGCATGCACGCAGCGCACAGGAAAGATGCCACTCGTTTGCGATAAGACATAGGTACCTCCTTTACACCTGCAGAAATTTCCGGATCGCCATCAGGCTGCCGCCCACGCCCACCAGCACGCCCGCCAGCAGGAACACGCCCGCCACAGGCCACCAGATCTTGGCGAAGCTGACCACCCGCAGCAGCTGCAGGGTGTCAGACCCGGCAATGCCGTTGGCAATGGCGTTATACAGCAGCCACTGCAGCCCGAAGCCAATGATGGCGCCGAACACGCCGATGAGCAGTCCCTCAAACACAAAGGGCCAGCGGATGAACCCGTTGGTAGCGCCCACCATCTTCATGATGGCGATCTCGTCCCGCCGGTCAAAGGTGGTGAGCTTGATGGTGTTGGAAATGATGAACACGGACACGATGAGCAGAATGACGATGAGGGTCACGCTGATAACGCCGGCCACATTGCGCGCGGTGATGAATCCCGCGGAGACGGCCTCATCCGCCCGGACCTTGGCGATGCCGTCCACCTGGCGCAGGGCCTCCACGGTTTCGGACAGCTGCCCCTCATCCCGCAGATGGATGACGAACCGATGGCGGAAAATACCGGGGTCCAGATCCTGATACAGGTCGTCCTCGTCATACTGGGCCACATAGCTGTCCCGGGCCTCCTGGCGGGAGACGAAGGTGGCATCAGCCACGTTGGGCACCGCCTCCACCTTGCTCTGCAGCGCCCGGGCGTCCTCGTCGGACAGGGTCTCGTCTATGAACGCCAGGATGGCGTTCTCCTTCTGCAGATTTTTCAGGTTATAGTCCGCGTTGTAGGCCACCAGCGAGAAGGTGCCCATAATGAGCAGACACGCCACGGTGATGCCGATGGCCGCAAAGGACATGAACCCGTGGGAGAACATATTCCGGCTGCCCTCCCGGAAGAAATATCCGAAATTACCCTTCATTTGACCACCTCATACCGTCCCATACCGTCGCCGGCCACCATACCGTCGTTAATGGTGATCACGCGCTTGTCAAAGTGGTTCACCAGGCCCTTTTCGTGGGTGACCACCACCACGGTGGTGCCCAGGGCATTGATCCGCTCCAGCAGGGTCATGATCTCCAGGGAGCGGGCGGGATCCAGGTTGCCGGTAGGCTCGTCGGCCACGATGGTGCTGGGATTATTCACCAGCGCCCGGGCAATGGCCACCCGCTGCTGCTCGCCGCCGGAGAGCTGATCGGGGAAGCTCCCCTCCTTGCCCTTCAGGCCCACCAGCTCCAGCACATAGGGGATGCGGTTTTTGATCTCCCGTGGCCCGGCGCCCACGGCGCGCATGGCCAGGCTGAGGTTTTCCCACACGGTCTTATTGGTAATAAGCCGGAAATCCTGAAAGATCACACCGATGGTCCGGCGCATGTAGGGGATCTGCTTATCGGAGATGCGGCCCATGGAAAAGCCGTTCACCATCACCCGCCCGGCGGTGGGCACGATCTCCCCGGTAAGGAGCTTGATGATGGTGGATTTGCCGGACCCGGAGGGGCCAACCAAAAAGACAAAGTCCCCGTCCTCTATAGTAAACGAAATACCCTTTAGGGCCTCCGTTCCGTTGTCATATGCTTTTTTAACATCGATCAGACGAATCATATATTCCTCGCAATTCTCAAAAACGCGGATGGTTTCCGCGGAAAAAGTTACAAAATGGTTACACGCTTCATTATACGGGTTTTCCCCTTATTTTGCAACAGGAAAAATATGAAAAAAGTGTGAACTGTAGGGAATGCAGGCGAACCCCGACGACCTCCCCCCGTCATATGTCATTGCGAACCAGTGACCGACATCACCGGTGTGGCAATCCGTAATCCCCCTGCACCGCACCGCCAAACTATCCGCAAAAACAGGGAGACACCGGACACTGGTGTCTCCCTGGCAGGGTCTTTTGTGTTTTTATGCGTCGATGCCCCGGCTGGTGAGGTATTTCTTGACCATCAGGGCTACCTTGAAGGTGATGGCATCGTCAAACTCCCGCAGGTCCAGACCCGTGAGCTTTTTAATCTTCTCCAGCCGATACACCAGGGTGTTGCGGTGGACGAACAGCTTCCGGGCGGTCTCGGACACATTGAGGTTATTTTCAAAGAACTTGTAGATGGTGAACAGGGTCTCCTGGTCCAGGGCATCGATGGGGTTCTTCTTGAACACCTCCTGCAGGAACATCTCGCACAGGGTGGTGGGCAGCTGGTAGATCAGGCGGCCGATGCCCAGATTCTCGTAGTTGATGACGTAGCGCTCGGTGTCGAACACCTTGCCCACCTCGATGGCGATCTGGGCCTCCTTATAGGACTTGGCCAGATCCCGCAGATGGGTGGCCACGGTACCCACGCCCACGAACACGGTGCTCTCGCCGTCCACCTTCAGCGCCTCGCCGATCTGCTGGGCCACCTTGTCCAGGTCGCGGCCGTCGGCGTTGTCCGGCAGCTGGTGGATCAGCGCCACATCCGCCTCGCCCACGCTGAGGACAAAGTCGTTCTGCCGGTCGGGGAACAGGCCCTGGATCACATCCATAGGCACGGATTCCAGCCGCTCGTCAATGGGGCGAATGACGAATACGCCCCGGCTCACCTCCACCGGCACATGCAGCTCCTTGGCGCGCATGTAAATATCGCTGATGAGGATATTGTCGGAAATAATATTCTTAATAAAAGAGCCCTTGTCGTGCTTTTCCTCATAGTAGGCCTTGGCAGAGTTCAGGGCCACGCAGGCCATGGAACACACGGTGCGGCCCACGCTGTCGTCCCCGCTGGCAAACACGGCGTAGTCAAAGTGACTGCCCCAGCCGGGCAGCGCCTTGAAGGTCTTGCCCTCGATAGCCACACAGTTGCCGTCAGCCAGCTCGATAGCCTCCACATACTTAGTCCACTTCTTGCCGATCCCGGTAAGCTCGCTGCAGGCGATGACGCTGCCTTCCGCGTCCATAACGCCAATGACCCGATCCGTGGTCTCCTTAAACTGCAGCACTACATTTTGAAAGATCCGTCCCGACATGATATTCCTCCCGGACATCCTTAGATAGGATGAATTTGTGCAAACTGTTTAGCCGTTTTCTGTATTATACCGTCAGAATCACGGATTTGCAAGGGTTTTTTTATGAATCTCACAAAAATTGTTGTCTTTTTTTTGGCAATCTGCCGCTACCAGCCCCACGGCCTGCTGCAATTTGTCAATTTCTTCCTGGGTAAGATGACGAAATTCCCCCGGTCGCAGGTCCTCCCCCAGGTGCAGGGGCCCCATGGACAGGCGCTTGAGATACACCACCGGTGTGCCGCAAAAGGCCAGCATCCGCTTGACCTGATGGAATTTCCCCTCCCGCAGGGTCAGCAGCACCTGCCCCTCCCCGCAGATATTCAGCTCCGCCGGCAGGCAGCGCAGGCCGTCTGCCAGGGTGATCCCCCGGGCCAGCCGGGCCGCGTCCGCCTCCGTAGGGGTGCCCTCCGTCCGGGCGTAGTAGACCTTATCCACATGGCTTTTCGGTGAGAGCAGCCGGTGGGTCAATGCTCCGTCATTGGTCAGCAGCAGCAGGCCCTCCGTGTCCTTATCCAGCCGTCCCACCGGGGACAGGCCCTGCTTTTTCAGCTCCTGCGGCAGCAGATCCAGCACGGTCCTCTGGCGGCTGTCCTCCACCGCCGACAGGACCCCCGCCGGCTTGTGCAGCAGCACATAGGTGAACCGCCGACAGGTCACTTTCTCCCCGTCCACCCGGATGTCCGCCGTCTCCGGGTCGATCTTCTGCTCCGGCGACGCGGCGGGGGTGCCGTCCAGCAGCACCCGGCCCCGGCGCACCAGCTCCTTGACCTCCCGCCGGGACCAGCGGCCGGTGCCGCTCAATACTTTATCCAGTCGTTCCATTTTTCTCTCCCATGCATATTTATCCCGCCGGGGACATAGGCTTTTGCGAGGTGATACCATGCGCGTGCTCCATCTGTCCCGGCGGCGGCTGCTGCCGGTGCTGCTGCTTGTGCTGGCCGCATTGGCTGCGGCGCTGTTTTTCGCTCTGCGCACGTCCCACAGCCCCGACAGTGTCCCCATTCCCGACGGCGCCGGGTGCGCCGCCTACCTGGAAAAGCTGGGCTGGGAGGTGGCTCCCGATCCCATTGAGACCCTGCAGCTGCGTCTGCCGGAGGATCTGAAGGCCAGCTGCGCCGACTACATTGCCCTGCAAAAGGCCCAGGGCCTGCCCTTTGCCGACTACGGCGGGCAGACCGTCTGCCGCTATACCTTCCGCCTGACCAATTACCCCGGGGGACGCACGGACGCCCAGGCCAACCTCCTCCTGTGCGGCTCCGCCGTCATCGCCGGGGATGTGATGCTCCTGGGCGCGGACGGCGGGCAGTTCCCCCTGGCTTTTCCGAAGTAATGCCCCTTAAGCCTCCCCTACGCTCCGGCTCCACCCATCAACGCACCCGTAGGGGCCGGCATCCCCGACGGCCCGCTGCCGGGCTGCGGCAAACGCAGGAGTTGTCCCTGCGGCTATTTCAGGCTTAGAAAAGGGCGGCGCACTGCGCCGCCCTTTTTTTGTTTTAGCTGATTGAGCCGCTTACTCCTTGGGCTCGCTCATGGGTGCGCCGCACTCGGGGCAGAACTTACTGTCGGCGGTCACGCCGCACACGGGGCATACGCGCTCCGCCGGCTCCTCCTCGGCAATGGGCTCCTCCTTCTGGGGCTTGGAAGCCTCCAGCTCGGCGATCTTAGCCTTGGATGCGTTCACCGCCTCCACCACGTCCTTCACGGACTCGGGGATCTCCTCTGCGTATTCGGACACGAACCACTCGCCGATGGCCTTATAGTTCTTGTCCAGCTCCCGCTGCTCCATCACGATAGCCATGTTGACCTTAGCGGTCTCTGCGGCGGTCTTTGCCTTTTCACTGGCGGTGCCCGCCAAATCCTTTGCCTTATCCACGGCCACGCCGGCGTAAGCCTGTGCCTTCTTGCCCAGTTCATCGAAAAATGCCATAGTAATGATCTCCTTTCATATTTTACAGTTTTGCTTATTATACACAATTCTTAATTGCATTGCAAGAATTTCATGCGTTCGGATCCCGGGAAGTTTTTCCGGGTCTCAGTGCTCGATCCAGTCCGCCGCCCGGCTCACCGCCCGCTTCCACAGGCGGTACTCCTCGTCGCACTCGCTCTGGATCCTCCGGGGCAGGAACACCCGGTCGCTGCGCCGCAGGGCCTGCAGCTCCTCCAGGCTGCTCCACATACCGCAGGCCAGTCCCGCCAGGGCCGCCGCGCCGAAGGCCGTGGTCTCCACCATGGCAGGCCGATCCACGGGAATGCGCAGGCTGTCGGCCTGCATCTGCATAAGCAGATCGCTGACGCTGGCGCCGCCGTCCACCCGCAGGCGGGCGATGTCACATCCGGCATCCTGGCGCATGGCCAGCATCAGATCCGTCACCTGGAAGGCGATGCACTCCAGCACCGCCCGGGCGATATGCGCCCGCCCGGTCCCCCGGGTCAGGCCCAGGATGGCCCCCCGGGCGTACATGTCCCAGTAGGGTGCGCCCAGGCCCGTAAAGGCCGGCACCACCACAACGCCCCCGGAGGAGGGCACCGTGGCCGCCAGGTCGTTGATCTGGGGGGCGGAGTCAATGATCTTCAGCTCGTCCCGCAGCCACTGGATGGTGCTGCCGCCGTTAAAAACGCTGCCCTCCAGGGCGTAATTCGTCTCGCCGTTTACCTGCCACGCCACCGACGTCACCAGCCCTGCCCGGCTGCGCACGGGATCCGCACCCACATTCATCAGAGTGAAGCAGCCTGTGCCGTAGGTGTTTTTGGCCTCGCCGGGAGTAAAGCAGCCCTGGCCGAACAGGGCCGCCTGCTGATCTCCCGCCGCGCCGCACACCGGTACCCCCGCCACCTTTTCAAAGCCCGGGATGCCTGGCTTTACATAGCCATAGGTCTCGCTGTTGGAAACGGGCCGGGGCAGGATGGACATAGGGATGTCCAGCAGAGCGCACAGCTCCTCGTCCCACTGCAGCTTATGTATGTCAAAGAGCATCGTCCGGGAGGCGTTGGAAAAGTCCGTCACATGCTCCCCCGTCAGTTTCCAGATGAGATACGTCTCCACCGTGCCGAACAGGATCTCCCCCCGCAGCGCCCGTTCCCGGACGCCGGGCACATGATCCAGTATCCAGCGGATCTTGGTGGCGGAGAAATAGGCGTCCAGCAGCAGGCCGGTGGTGGATTGGATCCGCTCCGTAAGGCCCCGCTTTTTCAGCTCCTCGCACAGCTCCGCCGTCCGGCGGCACTGCCAGACGATGGCGTTATACACCGGCTCGCCGGATTTTTTGTCCCACAGGATCGTCGTCTCCCGCTGGTTGGTGACGCCGATACCCATCACCTGGCCCGGCCGCACCGTGCCCAGGGCATCCGCCGCCGCCCGGCTCTCCGAGTTCCAGATGTCCGCCGGGTCGTGCTCCACCCAGCCGGTTTGGGGATAGATCTGGGGGAAGTCATGCTGCCCCACTGAGGCGATCTGCCCCCGGCGGTCGAACAGGATGGCGCGGGAGCTGGTGGTTCCCTGGTCCAGGGCTAAAATATACTGCTCCATGGGTCTCTCCTCTTTTCTTTTTTGCACCGGCGTGGTATACTACCGGTAAATCGATGGTACCATCGATTTACAAGGGCAAACACGCCTGCCAGCGCGCCTTTGCGGTGCTTTTTGTCCTTCTCACCTTGGCGGGCGCCAGCCCGCCTGCGGCTCAAAAGCCAAAAATCCCTCGGAAATCCATCGCTGGCAGGTGCGAAGCAGTTTTACTGCGCAGAAATGTGTCCAGGCAAGGAAGGACCCGCAGGGAATACTTGCCGTATTTCCAAGGGGCGTGACGCGGCATGGGCGCATTTCTGCCCGGCAAAACCGTGTCTGCCCTTGTCAATCGATGGTAACCTCATGGATGCAAGTATACCACGGAAGGAGCGCCGATTCTATGACAAATTGTGAACATTTCCGTTTTCTCTCCTCGGATGGGAAAACGCAGCTCCACGCCTGCCTGTGGATCCCGGATGAGAAAATCAAATTCCGGGCCGTTTTGCAAATCGCCCACGGCGTGGCAGAGTACATTGAGCGCTATGACGGTTTTGCCCGGTATCTCAACGAGCAGGGCATCGTTGTGGCGGGCCACGACCATCTGGGCCACGGCCAATCCCTCCCCGAGGGCGGCACACCGGTATATTTCGGTGAAAAGGACGGCTGGAAGCACGCGGTGGATGACATCCACGGCCTGCACCTGATCCTCTCCAAGCGCTATAAGCGCCTGCCCCAGCTGATCATGGGCCACAGCATGGGGTCGTTTCTCACCCGGTCGTACCTCATCCGCTACCCCGGGGAGAAGCGGGCCGCCATCCTCATGGGCACCGGCTGGCAGCCGGGCTATATGCTCACGGGCGGCAACCTGGTGGCCAAGCGCTTCTTCTATAAAAACGGCGGTGCCTCTACCAGCAATTTCATCACCGAGCTGGCCTTCGGCGGCTACAACCGGGCCTTTGCCCCCAACCGCACGGGCTTCGACTGGCTCTCTGCGGACACGGAAAATGTGGACCGCTACATCGCCGATCCCATGTGCGGGGCGGACGCCACCGTGGGCCTGTTCCGGGATATGCTGGGGGGTATCCGTTTCAACCAAAAGAATGTGAATCTGGTGAAGATGGACCCCGACACCCCGGTGCTGTTTATCTCCGGTCAGGATGATCCCGTGGGGGCCATGGGCAAGGGCGTGCAGCGGTCGTATGATGCCTTCCGCGCCGCCGGGGTGAAGGACGTGACCATCAAGCTCTACCCGGGCCTGCGCCACGAGATCCTCAACGAAAAGGCCATGCAGCAGACGGTGTATGCCGACATCCACGACTGGCTGAGCCGCTACGTCTGACCCGGTTTAAAAATTGCAGTCTGACCCGGTGCATCAGGCCCGGTGCAGCTCCCGCCACAGGTTTTTCAGCCCCAATAGGTCAATATTATGGCTGCGCCGCAGCAGACGCACGGTGAAAAAGCTGTCCGCCGTCAGCAGCAGCAGGGCGGCCAGAGTGACCTCCGGCGCTATGGCCGCGGCCACCGGTGCCAGCCTGGGCTGCACATACCGCACCGCCAGGGCAGACAGCATCCCCCAGGCCACGCCGAAGGGAAAGCAGATCCGGCGGTTGAGATCCAGATGGGTGCCGCTGTAGTCCCAAAACAGCACCCCCAGGCACTTTTCGTACAGGAAATGCACCGCATATTCCACCGCCGTACACAGGATGCCCCCATAAAGGGCCAGCCGCCAAAAGCTCTCCTCTCCCCCGGCCAGGCGCAACACCGCCGTCATGGCCAGGCCGTACACCGGGCACAGGGGCAGCAGCAAAAAGCACTTGCGCACCCGGTGCCGGGACCGGGTGACAAAGGCATACGCCTTTTCCAGCCCGTACCCCGCCAGGCTGTAAAAAATGAAGAACCAAAACCAATGCATA
Source organism: uncultured Eubacteriales bacterium (assembly GCA_963655625.1). Classification (GTDB taxonomy): domain Bacteria; phylum Bacillota; class Clostridia; order Oscillospirales; family Oscillospiraceae; genus Vescimonas. The sequence continues at coordinate 11,901 of CAVKFX010000070.1, forward strand.
TCCGCTCACCTCACCTGTCAGTGTTTCACCGGAGGGGGCGGGTTATGCCCATGGAAAAATTTAAACTTGGGAGGATGGGTCCATGACGCCCTGGGAAGAATTGCAAAACGAATGCAGCCACTGCCGCGCCTGCGCCCTGGCGGACACCCGGAAAAACGTGGTGTTCGGCGTGGGGAACGCGGAGGCGGAGGTGCTGTTCATCGGTGAGGGCCCCGGCGCCAACGAGGACGAGCAGGGCCTGCCCTTTGTAGGGGCCGCCGGCAAGCTGCTGGACGATATGCTGGCCATGATCGGCCTGAAGCGGGAGGCGGTGTATATCACCAACATCGTCAAATGCCGCCCGCCCCAGAACCGGGACCCGCTGAACACGGAAAAGGATGCCTGCATCGGCTATCTGCGCCGGCAGGTGGCCCTGATGCGCCCGAAGATCATCGTATGCCTGGGCCGCATCGCCGCCGCGGAGCTGATAAAGCCCGACTTCAAGATCACCCGGGAGCATGGGCAGTTCTTTGAGAAAAGCGGCGTGCAGATGACGGCCCTGTACCACCCCGCCGCTCTGCTCCGGGACAGCAATAAAAAGCCGGAGACCTTTGTGGATCTCAAGACCCTGCAGGCCAAGATCCGCCAGGTTTGTCAGCACACCTCCATGGAATATCTGTAATCAGAGAAGCCCCTGCTTTTCAGGCAATTTCAAAAAACACATCCGCCAGGCGGATGTGTTTTTTTGAGAAATTATATTTCTTTCAAATGCGCTTCCACTTTGCGCCGCCGGGCACGTCGGTGACCTCCACGCCCCGGGCCTTCAGCTCGTCGCGGATGCGGTCGGCCTCGGCAAAGTTCTTGGCCTTCTTGGCGTCCTGGCGCCGGCGGATCAGGGCCTCCACATCGGCGTCCTCCTCGCCGCTCTCACTGACCACGGTAAAGGCGGCGGGCTGGGCAGCCATTTGGGCCTGCTTTTTGCGCTGGTCAGCTGCCTTTTCCAGCAGCTTCAGGCCCAGTACGCTGTCGAAATCCGCCAGCACGGCGCACTTGGTGGCGCCGTTGGTCTTGGCCTTGAGTACGTCGTACAGCACCGTCACGGCCATGGAGGTGTTCAGATCGTTATCCATGGCTTTGGTGAATTTCGCCTTCAGCTCCGCCGCGGCAGCTTCGTCCACGGGGCCGTCCTGGGGGTCCAGGGCCGCGATCTTAGCAATGAGCTTATTAAAGGCCACGGTGGCGTTATCCAGGTTCTCCCAGGAGAACACCAGGCTCTTGCGGTAGTGGCTCTGCAGGCAGAAGAAGCGGTAGGCCAGCGGGTCAT